>CAUPXG010000003.1:0-170406 GCA_963515155.1 Streptococcus oralis
TGGTTTATTTGTCTCGCACCTTACGGAGCGAGACGGACTAATAGTCACATAATCAAAAAGCTGAGATAATTTTCTCAGCTTTTTCTATTTTCTCAGATAGTTAGACGCTTGGACTCACTAATTTCCGTTTTTCCACTCGCAATCATTCTCGTGGTCGTCAATCAAACCTGCTGCTTGTAGAAAAGATAAAACGGCAACTGGGCCTGTGAACTTGAAACCTTGTTTTTTTAGATCTTTAGCTAATTTTTCAGACAAGGCTGTTTTAGCAGGTGCTAGGTGATAGTCAGGAACATCATTCACGATCGTTTTCCCCTTAACAAAGGACCAGAAATAAGCATCAAAAGAGCCAAAGGTTTTCTGGATTTGTAAAAATGCCTGGGCGTTGGCACGCGTCGCAAAGAGCTTGGCACGATTTCGGATGATGGCTGGATTCTCTAACAAGGCTTCCAACTCCCCATCTGTCATTTCCGCGACCGCTTGAATTTGATAGCCATGAAATGCTTCTCGGAAAGCCTGGCGTTTGTTGAGTACCGTTTCCCAAGACAGACCAGCCTGATAAGTCTCCATACAGAGCAGTTCAAAAAGAGCGCGGTCATCATGAAGGGGTTGCCCCCACTCCTCATCATGATAGGCTACATATAAGGGATTATTCATTTTTACCCAACCACAGCGTTTTGGCATATTATACTCCTATTTGACCAACATCTTAAGGGCCGACTTGATATAGTTCTCTGCTGTATCCGTCGTTCCTTCAAAGAATTTCTTGATTTTCTTAAGTTCAGTCGCCTTGTAGCCCAGTGCCAGCATGGCTTCCATAGCTTCTTCCAGTTCTTGGTTTTCAGCGCTGGTTTGCACTGCGACCTTGGAAGGAAGGTCATCACTAGCCACGACTACCTTGCCTTCCAAGTCCAGCACCATCTGCTGGGCTGTTTTCTTGCCAATTTTAGGGAACTTGGTCAAGTAGGTGATGTTCTTAGTCTCGATCGCTTGAACCAAGCCAGCATTGTCATCAGCTGCGATGATAGCAAGAGCTGACACAGGACCAATCCCTGAGACCGAGATCAGACTGAGAAAGAGCTTTTTCTCATCTTCTGAGCGAAAACCGTAGAGCAGATGGGCATCCTCACGAACAACTTGGTGCACATAAATCTGAGTTTCTTGATTGACCTGACCTGAGTAAGCATAGGGATTGGCTACATGCAAAATATAACCTATACCATTTGCCTCAAGGACGATATATTTAGCAGTGATTTTGGTAATGATTCCTTTAAGATATTCGTACATTATTTTCACTTTCTATAATTGATTTGCAATTCCGTGTAAATGCGCTGCTCTGATGATAAGAAGCAGCCCAAGTACTGCACACACAATAAAAACGAGCCAAACACCTACAGCACCTGTTGTAGCGCTGATAGAAATCATCGCCCCCGCTAAAATAGACGCTAAAGGCTGCGCCATATTAAGGAAACCTGAGTAGGTTCCGAGCTTATTCTCATTCATCATTTCCGCCCGCAAAACTTGGCTTGGCGGCATGCAGATGAGTTCCCCCATAGTATAGAGAATGGCTAGCAAAAACAGAGCCCAGAAACTCCTGAAGACAATGGTGAAAAGCATACCCAAGTCGAAGATAATACTTCCCAATAAAAACTGCGGTATGATCTTCATTTCCTTGGTCAAACGATTGGCAGTCGTTATGAAGCAAACAATAATCAGGGTATTGATAAAAACCATGATACTGAGCATCTTAGCTCCTGAAATATGAATACCGAAAACACTACTCGCGATGAATGACTCTTTCAAATGAACGGGTATATAATTGTCAATTTGCAACCAGATAACACCATTAAATACAGTCCCTAACGTATAAAGTAGGAAAATTTTGTCCTGAAAAACAGAAGCATAATTTTTCACAGTTGCCAAAGGACTGCTACCATGCTCAAAGACCAGATTAGCTGGCTTGCTTTCTGAAAAATATTTCCAAGCGAGGAAAAAATTCAAGAAGCTAATCACCGTCAAAACCAGAAGCAACTCAAAAAAATGGTGGTCGTAAAAGAAACCTGCAAGCCCTGCTCCTAACATAACGGATACATTGACAAACCAATAACTAATCGTATAAACGAAACGGCGATTTTGCTCGTCGGTCAAATCAATAATCATCGCATCAATAGCCGGCCAAGAGAAAGTTCCTGCGGTCTCTGCCAGCAACATTCCGACAAAAGTCAAAAAGGGAAAAATATGATTAGGCATATTTGCCAGCAGCACAAGAAAGTAGCCACTCGCAAGACCAAAGTTTCCCCAGTCAATGACTTTCTTACGTCCCCAAAGATCCGCCAAATGTCCACCATACAGCCCAGCTAAAAAACCAATGAGTTTGGTTGTGATCATCAATAACCCCGCCCAAAAGGCTCCAAAATATTGAACATAGTACATGGCCATAAAAGGAGTAATGGCACTCTCTAAAATCCGTGCTACAAAGCTCATCCATTCCCGCATTTGAATTTGCTTGGGGAGGGCAAAAAATTCTTTCATCTTTCATTCCTTTTTCATAATTTCTTCGCTTTTTCTTACCTAGTATATCATATTTTTTTGCTGAAAACTGCAAACACAAGTGCAACCTCTGGTTGACAAATAGTACAGGAGATTGTATTCTCATAATAAGTAAAAATTGTTAGGATAAAAGAAGAAAAAGGAGGATAGAGTGATGAAACTCGCAGAAAAACTATTTGAGCTCAGAAAGGAAAAAGGTTGGTCCCAAGAAAAGCTAGCAGAACAAATCAATGTTTCTCGGCAAAGCATCTCCAAATGGGAGTCTGGACAAGTCCTTCCTGAAATTGAAAAAATCATTGAAATAAGCAAGATTTTTCAAGTGACAACTGACTATCTCTTACTGGATGAAAACTCTGAAAAAACTTCTACAGAAGTGATCTTGGAGGGAGACAAGGACAAATACTATAAAAAGGTTAAATCCTTTGGTCTCTGGCAGGTGATTTATATTTTCGTCTTAGCTCTGGCTATCTATCTCTTTTTAGCTGGTTCTAGTTTTCCAGCCGAGTTCACCGCCTGGATTTGGCTGACCTTCGTTCTTTTGATTGCTTCAGCGATTGCTATCAGCAAGACTCTCAAAACCAAACAACGTTATCTTGATAAAGTGATTGGTCTTGAGAATCCCTCAAACCAAGACGACTCTATGAAACCTTGAGTCAATTGAATCATATTTCTCATTACTTTTTCTTGTCAAGCAAGTGTAAACCTCATGGCAAGTTGCCATGCCCATTCAAAATTCCCACCATAGAAAAGCTAAAAAGCCTTGTTTGGAAAAAACAAAGGCTTTTTGTGTTCTTAATATTTCCCCAACTCACGGAGGCTAGTATGATTTTCCTGAATGCGTCGGAACATTTTTTCCATATCCGACTTGGTGAAATGCACCAAAACGGGACGTCCGTGGGGACAGTTATAGGGATTGTCGCATTGAGAGAGCTGATAGAGGAGTTGTCTGGCTGAGTGGTCATCGATGCGATGGTTTGCCTTGATAGACCGCTTGCAGGACATCATGATAGCCAGCTCTGCTCGGTATTTCTTGATAGAAACTTCCTTGGTCAAAAGGAGCATGTCGCACATCTCATAGATGCCTGATTCAATCTCTTCTTCTGCCATCCAAATAGGATGTTCACGTAGGATAAATTGATTTTCTCCGTACTCTGCTAAAAAGACACCCACTTCCTCTAAGAGAGGCATTCTTTCCTTGAGACGAAGCGCATCATCCGCAGGAAATTCAAAGATGTAGGGCACTAGGAGTTGCTGCTGGCTCTGGTCAACATTGCCGATGCTTTCACGGTATTCCTCGTACTTAACTCGTTCCTGGGCCGCGTGCTGGTCTATGATGTAGAGGCCATCTCGCCCTTGGGCAAAAAGATAGGTCCCGTGCATTTGTCCGAAAAACTCCAACTCTGGGAAGCTGGATGATTCTTCTCGCTCCAGCTTGTCATAAGCCTTATCGAGGCTAGCAAGATCTAACTCTGGATGGTCCAATTGGTCATAGTTAGCAGGCTTTCTCTCTGCAAAATGCAGTTTTGCTGGCTTAGTCAATTGGTCCAAAGTTTCTTTAGCAAACAGGGTTAGGTCCCTACCCTCCTCAGTTAATTCAACCTGGTGGTCAGCCACCTCAGCTTGACTAGGTTTTGAGAGTTCTGTTTTTTCATAGTAAAGCGTATTTTCTTTGAGTGGGAGAATGGTCTGCTCTACCTTTTGACGATTGCGCACGGTCGACTTGGCAAGATTTTCTAAAGCATCAGGAATCAAGGCTTGCTCCTTGAGACTATTTGAAATAGCCTCTGAAAGCAGCGCCATCAGTTCTCTTTCCTTAGAAATCCGCACTTCTTGCTTGGTCGGATGCACATTGACATCTGCCAAATAAGGATCAATATGGATGTGAATGACAGCCAGTGGAAAACGCCCTACCATGAGCTTGCTTCCATAACCGTCAAGAATAGCACGGTTGAGTAGAAAGTTCTTGATATAACGGCCATTGATGAAGAGGCTGATATAGTTGCGATTTGCTCGGGTTAACTCAGGCAGAGACACAAAACCTGTAATTTCGAAATCTAAGTCAGAGTTCTCAATTTCAATCATCTTCTTAGCACTCACCAAACCGTAAATCCCTGCGATGGCTTGACGCAGTTGACCAGTCCCTGCTGTCCGCGTCATTTCCTTGCCATCACTGATTAAACTAAAAGAAATCTCGGGATGAGCCAAGCCCAGACGGTTGACAATATCAATGATATGAGACAGCTCCGCTTGCTGGCTCTTCATATACTTGAGACGGGCAGGTGTGTTGAAAAAGAGGTCTTCCACACAAACTTTGGTTCCTACAGGGCTAGTCGCTGGGATGACTTCCTCAACTTGACCTCCACGCGCGACTAACTTAGTCCCATGACTCGCACCATCCACCGCCGTCAACAGAGTCAGCACACTGACAGAAGCGATAGAAGGCAGGGCTTCACCACGAAAACCAAGCGTCCGAATCCGAAAGAGGTCTGCCTGATTTTTTATCTTACTGGTCGCATGGCGACGCAAGGCCAACTCCACCTCATCGTGGGCAATTCCATGACCATTATCGGTGATTTGAATTTTCTTGAGACCAGCTTCCTCAATCTCAATGATAATCTGGCTAGAACCCGCGTCAATGGCATTTTCTACCAACTCTTTGACCACACTGGCAGGACGTTCGATAACCTCCCCTGCCGCGATCTGGTTTGCTAACACTTCTGGCAATTCAATAATATGAGACATCTTTCAGCCCCTTTCTGTATCTATTTTCCTAGAAATTGATTAGTGCTATTATACCATATTTCAAGTGCTATCAGAAAAAGCAAATACCACATAGACTCCAAATCTCTCCACATAGACAAAAGCTCTTGCCATGGGTCGTAAAATAGTGGTATACTCAATAAAAATCAAAGAGCAAACTAGAAAGCTAGGCGCAGACAGTACTTTTGTACGGCAAGACGACGCTGACGTGGTTTGAATTTGATTTTTGAAGAGTATTAATAAAGGTGTACAAGAAGTGAAATTAACCTTGTATAACTGAAAAGGAGAGAAATTTATGAAAGTAGAACTACAGATTAAGGAGACTTACGAGGAGGAAAAGCTGATTGTCCAAACTCCTCAGCCGACCGAAAAAGTCCAGAAAGTCATCGAGTTCGCAGAAAATCTTGACCAAAAAGAAACAATCAAAGGAAAGATTGATGATCAGGTCTACCTAGTTAAGATTTGTAAGATACAACGCTTCTATATCGAGAATCGCAAGGTTCTAGCAGAAACTGCATCTCAGACCTATACCATTGATTTGCGTCTCTATCAAGTTCTTGACATTCTGCCGACCACTTTCATCCAAATTTCCCAATCAGAAATCGTTAATATCGACTCCATCTCTCATCTCAAACTCACGCCCAACGGTCTGGTTGAAATTTTCTTAAAAAACGAAAGCTTCACCTACTCTTCACGCCGTTACCTAAAAACCATCAAGGAGAAATTAGAACTATGAAAAAACAAATCTTTCACGATGCAGCTGCTGGTGTACTCATCGGCCTCATCCTCTCTATCCTCTTTTCACTCATGTACGCCCCAAATACCTATGCTCCACTTAGTCCCGAGTCTCTTATCGGCCAAGTGATGGCTCAACATCAGGTTCACGGTGCCCTGGTCTTACTCTACTGCATGATCATCTGGTCAGCTATCGGCGTTCTCTTTAGTTTTGGCAGTCGCTTATTCAGCCGTGACTGGAGCCTGCTCCGTGCCACACTTTCCCACTTCTTCCTCATGCTGGCTGGCTTTGTTCCACTAGCAACTCTGGCTGGTTGGTTCCCCTTCCACTGGACCTTCTATCTCCAGCTCATTCCAGAGTTTGCGATCGTCTACCTCATCATCTGGGTCATTCTCTATAAAAGAGAAGCAAAAAAAGTAGACCACATCAATCAACTCTTGGCCCATAAAAAGTAATAGAGAAAAACCCACTCACAAATGCATGAGTGGGACTCTTTTTATAATTTTTGTTTGAGCTCGACCAAGACATTCATAGCCTGCATCGGTGTCATATTGTATACATCCAGTTTAGCTAATTCTGCTAGAATAGGATGTTCTTCAGGCGCATCAAAGAGTGACATCTGTTCAGTAACAGCACTTGTTCCTCTCATCGGAGCAGGACTTTCCGTCCCTTGATTCTCCAGTTGAGTCAATATCTTATCCGCCCTTGCTAAAAGATCTGCTGGTAAGCCAGCAATCTTTGCCACATGGATACCGTAGGATTTGTCAGCTGGACCTGGTTCAATCTTGTGAAGGAAGGTAACCTGCCCATCCTGCTCTAAGGTTGCCACGTGGACATTGACCAAGTGTTCCAAACTGGACTCCAGACTAGTCAACTCATGATAGTGAGTCGCAAAGAGGGTCTTGGCTCCGATATGTTCATGGATGTATTCGATGATGGACTGGGCTAGAGCCATTCCGTCATAAGTTGCAGTTCCGCGTCCCAATTCATCGAAGAGAATCAAGGAGTCCTTGGTCGCATGCGAAATGGCATTGTTAGCCTCCATCATCTCCACCATAAAGGTTGATTGACCCGAAACCAAGTCATCCGCTGCCCCAATGCGAGTAAAGATAGCATCAAAAATCGGCAAGTAGGCACTCTCAGCAGGAACATAAGAACCCAGCTGGGCCATAACCGCCGTCATGGCTAGTTGGCGCATATAGGTGGACTTCCCGCTCATGTTAGGTCCCGTAATCAGTTGAATGCTGGTGTCTTCTGCCATCTGAATCGTATTGGGAATATAGGTCTGAGCCCCCATCACCTTTTCGACGACCGCATGGCGTCCTTTCTGGATAGCGATTTGGGAATCCTCTCCAAACTCAGGTCGAATCAAATGCTGGGTTTCAGCCACAACTGCGAGACTTTGCAAGACATCAACCGTTGCAATTCCTTGGGCTAGAGCCTGCAAACGCTGGATGTACTTGCTGACTTCTTCACGGATGCGCATAAAGATTTCATATTCTAGGTTGGCTGACTTCTCTCGCGCCTCCAACATATCTCCCTCGATCCGAGCTAATTCCTCGGTACCGAAGCGTTCCGAGTTTTTCAGCGTCGCCTTGCGGAAAAAGTGGGCTGGAACATTTCCCAGTTGCGAATTGGTCACATGGAAATAGTAACCATCTTTTTTATTGTAGTCAATCTTAAGCGTGCTGATACCAGAGTTTTCTCTCTCCTTAGCCTCAATCTCAGCAATCCAGCTAGTCCCTTCTCTGAGCACACGACGGTACTTGTCTAAGGTCTCATCAAATCCCGTACGGATAATGCCACCTTCCGTAATCACGTGAGGAGCTTCAGGAGCAATGGCAGCACTAATCAAGCTCTCCAACTCCGGAATGGCATCCAGCTGTGCGATGAGATAGGCTAGAGCAGGCTGCTCCATGCCTTCTAAAATCGCTCGAATCCGTGGCACACTAGATAAGGTAGTCGCCAGTTGCAAGAGATCCTTTGGATTGGTCTTGCCAAAAGAAACCCGACTAGCCAAACGTTCGATGTCATAAACACCCTTGAGACTGTCTGTCAAATCACTACGCTCAAAGAAGTGGTCAAGAAAGACCTGCACCACCTCTTGACGTTGGACGATTCGTTCCTTATCAATCAAGGGACGATGGATCCAAGAGCGCAAGAGCCGCATGCCCATAGCTGTTTTGGTTTCATCCAAAAGCCAGAAAAGACTCCCCTGCTTCTTGCCTGAACGGGCATTCTCAACCAAATCCAGACTAGCCTTGGTCGCATAATCCATCTGCAAGAAATCTTTAATTTCATAGTGGATAACTGGTTTGAGATGGTTCAATTCTCGCATCTGGGTACGGTGAACATACTGGAGGAGCTTACTAGCTGCCGCTTGCTCCACAGCTGCCAGTCGTGGATCCAGTAAATGAATATCCTCAAAGCCTTCCTTCTCATAAGAAAGCACCAGATTCATCTGACGGCTGAGGATTTGTTCTTCTTCCTCAGACAAGTCATAACCCAGCACCACTTCTCGAGCCTTGAGATTACGGATTTCCCCACAAACCAACGTGAAATCTAATAGACCTGTCACATAAAAGTCACCCGTCACCAAATCCATATAAGCCAGACCAAATTGATTGCCATCACAATCTAAGGAAACCAAGAAATTATTCTGACTATCCGGCTTACTGCTATCAACGACCGTTCCAGGTGTGATGACCTGGACCACCTCTCGCTTGACAACACCAACTGCTTGTTTGGGATCTTCCATCTGCTCGGCTATGGCTACCTTATAGCCCTGCTCAATCAGAACATTGATATACTGCTGGGCAGAATGATAGGGGACACCCGCCATGGGTATCGGATTTTCTGCATTTTTATTCCGACTCGTTAAGGAAATCTCTAAAATCTGTGCTGCATTAATTGCATCTTCATAGAACAACTCGTAAAAATCACCCATCCGAAAAAGCAAAAAAGCATCTGGGTATTGTTTCTTAATATCCACATACTGTTGCATGCCGGGTGATAACTTTTCTGTTGCCATTTTCCGTCTCTCCTTGCTAAAAATAAGTCTTGAGAGCAACTCCCAAGACCTTATTTATCTTTCATCAAATCTAGCAAACGATCTTCCATCAGCTTGGCAACGTGCTGGTCTCGACAAATAACCAATAAGGTATTAGCACCAGCAACCGTTCCTAAAATCCATTCATCCTTGTTTGCATCTACAATGTTTGCTAAGACTGCAGCTTCCCCAAGTTTGGTATGAAGTACCAAGGTGAACTCTGCTCTTGCAACACCTTCTAAATGATGAGATAAAAACTCAACTAAATCAATCTTATCTGTCTCATTTGCTAGTACATAATACACCATATCATTTTTCTTAACCTTGGTCAAGCCGATTTCACGCAAATCACGTGACAAAGTCGTTTGTGTCACATAAACATTACGAGCTTCTAAACGATCTTGAATCTCTTTTTGTGTCCCAAGTTTTTCTTCGGTGATCATCTTTTTAATCAACTGATGCCGTTCTCTTTTTCTCATATTATCCTCTTAAGTGAATATTTATAACAAGTTTTACATTTATTTTATAACTACATTATACCAAAAAAAATAGATAATTCAAAAAAATTCTTTTCTTTCTCAAAAAATGTAGTAAATTGTGTTAAAATAGTAAAAAAGCCCAAAAGGAGCCCTTATGAATACAAAAGAATTGATTGCTAGTGAGTTGGCTAGCGTCATTGATAGCCTGGATCAAGAGGCTATTTTAAATTTATTGGAAACACCT
The DNA here is from genome assembly GCA_963515155.1 of Streptococcus oralis. Lineage (GTDB taxonomy): Bacteria > Bacillota > Bacilli > Lactobacillales > Streptococcaceae > Streptococcus > Streptococcus oralis_CW. Next base: position 9,816 of record CAUPXG010000003.1, read on the forward strand.
AAAAATTCAGAAATGGGAGACATCGCCTTCCCTGCCTTTTCTCTAGCAAAGGTCGAGCGTAAAGCTCCGCAAATGATTGCAACAGATATTGCTGAAAAAATCAATAGTCAAGCCTTTGAAAAGGTTGTCGCTACTGGACCTTACGTCAACTTTTTCCTTGATAAATCTGCTATTTCGGCTCAGGTATTACAGGATGTTATCACTGAAAAAGAACACTATGCCGACCAAACCATTGGCAAGCAAGAAAATGTCGTCATCGACATGTCTAGTCCCAATATCGCAAAACCATTCTCTATTGGGCACTTGCGTTCAACGGTTATCGGGGATAGCTTGTCACATATTTTCCAAAAAATCGGTTATCAAACGGTCAAGGTCAACCACCTAGGAGACTGGGGCAAACAGTTTGGAATGTTGATCGTTGCCTACAAGAAATGGGGAAATGAGGAAGCCGTTAAAGCGCATCCAATAGATGAACTTCTTAAACTCTACGTTCGCATCAATGCTGAAGCTGAAAAAGACCCTAGCTTGGATGAAGAAGCACGCGAATGGTTCCGCAAACTGGAAAATGGAGACGAGGAAGCCTTAGCTCTCTGGCAATGGTTCCGTGATGAAAGTTTAGTGGAATTCAACCGCCTTTACAATGAATTGCAAGTCAAATTTGACAGCTACAACGGAGAAGCCTTTTACAATGATAAGATGGATGCTGTTGTAGACTTTCTTGCTGAAAAAGGACTTCTTGTTGAGTCAGAGGGAGCCCAAGTTGTCAATCTTGAGAAATATGGAATTGAACATCCAGCCCTTATCAAGAAATCCGATGGTGCAACTCTCTATATCACACGTGACTTGGCTGCAGCCCTTTACCGTAAAAAGGAATACCAATTTGCAAAATCCATCTATGTTGTTGGTCAAGAGCAATCTGCCCACTTCAAACAACTCAAGGCAGTATTACAAGAGATGGGTTACGATTGGAGCCAAGACATTGTCCATGTTCCGTTTGGATTGGTAACAAAAGAAGGGAAAAAACTCTCTACTCGTAAAGGAAATGTCATCTTACTAGAGCCTACTATTGCAGAGGCTGTTAGTCGTGCCAAGGCCCAAATCGAAGCGAAAAATCCTGAGTTAGAAAATAAAGACCAGGTTGCCCACGCTGTTGGAGTTGGGGCTATCAAGTTCTATGATCTTAAGACCGACCGTACAAATGGATATGACTTCGACCTTGAAGCTATGGTATCCTTTGAAGGAGAAACTGGACCTTACGTTCAATACGCCTACGCTCGTATCCAATCTATCTTGCGCAAAGCCGATTTCAAACCAGATACAGCTAGCAACTATAGCCTGAATGATGCTGAAAGCTGGGAAATCATCAAGCTCATCCAAGACTTCCCACGTATTATCAATCGTGCAGCAGATAACTTTGAACCTTCTATCATTGCGAAATTTGCGATTAGTTTGGCTCAAGCTTTCAACAAGTACTATGCACATACACGTATCCTAGATGAAAGTCCTGAGCGCGACAGTCGTCTAGCCCTCAGCTACGCAACTGCAGTCGTCCTCAAAGAAGCTCTTCGTTTGCTCGGAGTAGAGGCGCCGGAGAAGATGTGATTCAGTACTAACAATTGGAACTAAAGTTCCTAATTGTTAGACGCTAGCCGCTATATGCGGACTAGCTAACTGCTTCACTAGTCATGTCCCCTAAATATAATCGATTTAGAGCCCATGACGTCGTAACTATGGTGATTTGACTTGGCGCTTCACTAATTCACCTAACCAAATAATATCGATTTGGTTAGGTTTAGGTTCTAATCTTTTAATCACTTGATTGCAAAGCAATCTGAAAGCTTGAGGTAAAATAACATTTATATTTTGTTCGACCTTGCAGCTGTTCAATGAAACAATTTATTCACTTTTGCTATTTATTTATCACACTGGGAGATTCCTTATGAGCCAATATGCTTATATCCTCGTTGTACTTAGCTTGGTTTTCCTTTTTCTGCTCAATAAGTACGAGAAGGAAAGACTTCAAAGACTCTACCAAGAGCAACTCTTGAAGGATGAAACATTTAAGTCTGACATCAAAGAAAAAATTCAAACGACTGAAAATATCAATGATGTCATTGCGCATATCAATAAAACTTACCATCTGGGAATGTTGCTCTCAAAAGACGTCACAGATCAATTGAAATAATCAAAATCCGAGAAGCTTTCTTCTCGGATTTTTTAGGCTTAACCATATTCTCCTTAGGGTAATTTCATTAATTCATGTAAATTTCTCTGTAATTTTCTATATTTTTTCAAAATATTCTTGCATTTCCTTTAAGTTTTTTGTAGAATAGTAGCCATCTGTTCAGATTATTCTGAAAATTCAAAAATAGGAGTGTTTATTATGTCACAAGTTACGTTATCAAACCAGTCAACCTGGGCAAGCAAACTAAAGGCAATGGGACCAGGAATCCTAATGGCTTCTGCCGCCGTTGGAGGTTCTCATATCGTATCCTCTACTCAAGCTGGTGGTTCTTATGGGTGGTCACTACTCCTCTTGGTTATCTTGGCCAATGTTTTTAAATATCCATTTTTCCGTTTTGGAGCCGAATATACTGCCGACACTGGTAAAACCTTGGTGGAAGGTTATGCCGAAAAAGGAAAACTCTATCTCTGGATTTTCTTTGTCCTCAACGTCTTCTCTGCCATGGTTAATACAGCTGGAGTCGCTATCCTTTGCTCAGCTATCATCGCTAGCGCTTTCCCAATGATTGGTCTTAGCATCACTCAATGGTCCCTTATCCTTGTTGCAGTCATTTGGGCCATGCTACTCTTTGGTGGCTACAAACTATTGGATGGTATGGCAAAATGGATCATGTCTGCTTTGACCATTGCAACAGTTCTTGCAGTTATTATTGCAGCAATTAAACATCCAGAATACAGCTCTGATTTTGTCGAAAAGACACCTTGGCAAATGGCGGCCCTCCCTTTCATCGTTTCCCTCTTAGGATGGATGCCTGCTCCTATTGAGATTTCTGCCATCAATTCACTCTGGTCTGCTGAAAAGAAAAAGACTGTCAACTTTAATACAGAGGACGCCCTTTTCGACTTTAACGTTGGTTACATTGGAACTGCTATCCTAGCTGTATTCTTCGTGGCACTAGGAGCACTGATTCAGTATCCTACAGGACAGGCAGTTGAAGCCGCTTCAGCTAAGTACATTTCTCAGTTTGTGGGTATGTATGCCTCTGTTCTTGGAGAATGGTCCCGTTATTTGATTACCTTTATCGCCTTTCTTTGTATCTTTGGAACGGTCATCACCGTTATCGATGGCTACTCTCGTGTCAATCAGGAATCGTTGCGACTCTTGATTCGTCAAAAAGAAGATTCTCGCAAATCTTTGAACATCTGGATGACCATTACCGCTATCATTGGTATCGTCATCATCAAATTCTTTGCTGGTCAAGTTTCTACCATGCTTCGCTTTGCCATGATCGGTTCTTTCCTGACAACACCATTCTTCGCTCTTTTGAACTATGTATTGGTGACACGTGAAAATAAAAATCTTCCTTCCTGGCTAAAACTCCTCGCTATCGCAGGGTTGATTTTCCTCTTTGGCTTTGCTATTTTCTTTATCTATGCACTTGCCATCGGAAAAGCAGGATAGTATATAAATGGCACCCTTACGGGGTGCTTTTTGCATACACAAAAAGCAGTTGAAATTCTCAACTGCCCCTCAGTACTACTTTATTTTTCTGTTTCTAACTCATACAAATCCGCAATAATCGCTGCGACCTTTTTAATATCTCCCAGCATGCCACGCATTTCAAAGTCTGCCAGGACCGGGAAGCCAAAACGCTGGCTGTACTGCTTGGCAGTCAGGCAGTATTGGTTATTAAAATTGCGATTACCAGATCCCACTACCCCAAAACACTTACTAGCATTGTCTCCATAGGCGATAAAGTCGCCCACTGGAGTCGTAAGAATCTCAACATCGCCGTTGTCGACACCATTTCCACCTTCTAGATAGGTTGGTAAAAATGCGACATAAGGATGGTCCATCTCAAAGAAATCTTTCCCTTCCTTGACCAGATCCTTGATATGGATTTTTTGGACCTCAATTTCTTCGTACTGAGACAAGAGATAATCCTTGAGTCGGGTTACAAAACTCTCTGTATTCCCACTCAAACTGATATACACTAAGGATATTTTTTTCATATTGACCTCGATTTTTTGTTTAAGATTTAAAAAGAACTACCAAGATTGTAACTTGATAGTTCTCTTTTGTCAATACTTAGGCAACTTCCTCTGCTTCGGCTTCTTCAGCCAAATCTTTTTGCTGGCGCCACATCTTGTAGAATACCAAGGCTAAAAAGAGGACGTTGATGATGATGAACAAAATATTCGTTCCTTGTGCTAATGCTCCCATTCCTAAGCCGAGGGTAGTATCTTTGATTAATTGAACTGCATCTTGAACGTTCATATAGCTATAAACCAAACCAACAATAGCTAGTAGAACATAGCCAATATAAGCATAGTTTGCAAATTGGACGTTTTTACGAACTAAGAACACAAAGGCTACCACAACTAAAATAGCAGATAAAACAATCAAAACTACATTAAAAATTGAGTGCGATGACGCTGTTACTTGGTAAGTATAGTTGACTGTGTCTTCTAATTGCTGAGCAGTAAGCGTCCCGCTATTCGCCAGGCTAGCACGAAGCACATCTTTACTTGGCAATGGACTCAAGATTCCAAATAATGACATAGATGAAATAAGGGCTGATAGGACTAACAAGACCCAAAGATAAATAGGATTCTTTTTCATGTTTTCCTCCATAAGATATTTTGAACATTATAGCATTTTTTGTACAGGAATACAACTTTTACAAGCTGGTTTCAACTTGTTTGCGATAGGCTTTCGGTGATTTTCCGCACAATTTACGGAAAACCTTGTAGAAATATCCAACATTACTGTAGCCAACTGCATAGCAAATATCTTCGATGCTATCACTGGTCGAAAGCAAGAGTTGTTGCGCCGCCTTAATTCGCTGTTTATTGAGCAATTCCGCAAAAGTCGAGTTGGTTTCCCTCTTGATCAGCTGACCGAGATAGACAGGATTGATAAAGAGATCCTTGCTAATATCCTTAAGCGAGAGCTCTTTCTGATAATCACGCCCAATCACCTCCAGAACGCTCACCACATTTTCATTCATGCGGTACTGGCCAAAGAACTTGGTCAAGGTTTCTTTGATATAGGCAACCAATTCTTCAAAGGTGTTAATGGCATGGATAGCTTTGACAATCTCAGTCATATCATCTGCTTTTAGGTGTTCAAACAAATGAAAGACATCCATGACAAACTGGGTGAAGAGCTGCTTCGTGATGGCCACGCGCGGAGTATTCTCCAAAACAACCTTCTCTAGCAAGGTCAATTCTTCGATGATTTGATTGATATTCCCTTGGATAATCACCCGATAAATCGGCTCGTAATAAGCAAACAAACTCTCGGATTTTTCTAGATTGACTGAACCGTAGAATAGGGCTTTCTCAGCATTGATCTTCCAATTCTCAAAGGACTGCTGGTAGGGTGCTTCAAATGGTGTCACGATGATGCCATCTAGTGGCTGATCAGAGATGAAAATCTGCCAGTCTTGCCCCAAAACATAGTAAGGAATAGTGAAAGAACCTTGTTTTTCCTTAGAAAGGCCTATCCACCAGTTGTCTTTACCTGACAGATAGTTAGTAAATCCTGTCTCATCCAATTCTTGACTGAGGGTCTGACTTTGCTCCACCTTCTCCTGAAGCTGTTGCGCAATCTTTTCTAATAAATGGCCCAACTCCACCTTGTCTACTGGCTTGACCAGATAATCCACGACACTAAGGTTCATGGCTTTTTTGACGTAGTCAAACTCCTGATAACCAGACAGCAAGATATAATAGGTATCTGGAAGTAACTCTTTCATTTCCCTAATCATCTCAAGCCCGGTCTTATCTGGCATGTTGACATCGGAAATGACCACATCTACTGGATTTTTCTTAACATAGTCCAAAGCATCATCTGCGTGATTAGCTGTCGCGACGACTTGCATATCCCATTTTTCAAAGGGGATTAATCGCTTGAGCCCCTCTGTCACCATGTACTCATCGTCTACTAATAAAACTTTATACATTTCTACCCTTTCTATTCATCCTGGATAGTGATATGGTAACGAACACCCTCTTGTTCAGCTGACTCTACACTGATTTGGTAGCGATCCCCAAAGTAGAGAACAAAGCGTTCGTGTACATTGACTATTCCAATTGACTGCCGCTCCCCACTATAGCTTGCCTCGTGTTCAAAACTTCGTTGAGCTAATTTTTCTTGCAAGCTAGCTAGTTTCTCAGCGGTCATGCCCCGACCATTGTCTTCCACTAGGATTTCAACGAATCCTTGGCCCTTCAAGGCTTTGATACTGATGACATTATCCGTTCTGCGATGGTCAACACCATGGGCAAAGTAGTTTTCTACTAATGGTTGGAGTGTAAATTTTGGAATCCTCATTTCTTCCAATTCTGGTGCAATCTTGAAACCATAAGCAATGGATTTAGGATAACGTACCATACAGAGATAGCTATATTTTCGGCAAAATTCCAACTCCTGCTTCAACGTTGTTTCCCGCTCGTCGGAGATATTGTTGCGTAACAAGCTACTAAATTCATAGATAATATCTGCCAGTTCATCCTGGCTTTCCATAACGGCATACATCCGTAAAAACTCTAGTGTATTGTACATAAAGTGAGGATTGATTTGAGCCTGCAGGGCTCGCATATTGGCATCCTTTTGACTGAGCTCTAGCTGATAGATATCGTGAATGTTTTTTTCCAGGCGATCCAACATATCATTGGTTGTTTCTGCAATGAGAAGCAACTCTTGGTCTTTTTCAGAGGTATCGATTCGAAGGCCTTCTTCCCCTTGAGCAATCACCTCGATCGAATCTACTAGATCTACGACCTGCTTTTGGTAATTTGAAAAAGTCTGTCTAAGGGTCACGTACAAAATGATGATAAAGAGAATACTTAGCCCAATAATGACAGCTGAACTCGTCAAAGTTCCTGTAAGAACAAAATTTTTAGGAACAGCAACTCGAACCTGATAACCGTGAGAGGTAACACCTACAAACCAGTTTTCTCGCTCGGCTGATACCTTCTCCCCAATATGGAACATCTCGGTCTCAAAAGGCGAAGTTACTGTTACAGCCATTGGGATATGACCCCGAGTATTGTCAATAGCGCCATGTAAAACATCTGGGGATAGGGAGATATAAATCACTCCTAAATCCTTGTCAGACACAGGATCGGAAACGGGAATGGCAAAACTATTGGCTGTCGGCTTAAAACCCTCCGCAGGAATTTTCTCTCCACTACGTTTCTCTCTAGTCGAAACATAGACTTCCTTATAGTCCTGAAGAACAATGGCCACTCCAGTCACAAAATCATTCCGAACATAGAGGTCATCAATATTTTCATACAGGGAAACCGAGATATAAGGCGAAGTTTTACGCTCTAATTGCCAATAGAAATAGTCTGGTGTGCTGAGACTGAAATACTTGTAAATCCCTTCGATGCGGGCCTGATTTTCAACCAAAGACTGAGCAAGCCGAGTCGACTCTCTATGGTAATATTCAATCTCACTTACTGTCCGAGTCGTCACGCGTTGAGCTACTCGCTGAGCTTCTTTCTCGCGCGAATCCCAGTCAGCATAGGAAATCATCACCGCAAAACTAGCAATGATGATGATCATAACGAGGCTATAAATCCGTAAAAGAGAGTGAAGCCAGAACTGCTTCATTCTATTTTGTTGCCAATTTTTCATGGATACTTTCATAAATAGGTTCCAACATATCACTGATAAAGAAATGCCACACACCAATTCCTACAAAAAAGAGGAGAGCAGGCATATAATAACCAACTCCTACAAGGAGAGCGGACCCGAGTAAAACCTTGGCAATCGCAGGTAGGCTCATAAAAATCCCGATAAGGGACAGTTTTAAGGTGTTTTGGTAGGATAAATCAAAGTACACCTGAAGTTTCAAGGAAACAGTATAGGCTAGAAAGACAAGAGCAACTACAAGGACATTGAGAAAGGTCGCCAGGAGGTGGAAAATCGTCTGATGGGGCAATTGAACTAGAAGATACAAACCATAAACTAGGACAAGATCCACAAACACAAAGCTATAGAAAGCCAGATTGCTCTTGACAAAATTGCTCTTATACAATTCCCAAGCTTCCTTCAAATGGTAGGCTCGATAGGTATAACCATGTTCCGCATACAAACTCATAAGAGTTGTACTAGCTGGGGCCAAACCAAAGACCACTCCTCCTGCTAGTGTTAATAGCCAGAAATAAGCCGTCGCCATCATTCCCAAAAAGATACGATTAAAGACGAATTCTAGAAATTTTCCCATGCTACTCTCCTTAAACTAACGATGTAACTATTATATCATATTTCAAGCGTTTTCAAAAATATAGAACTCCCATTTACAATCCTCAAAAAGCGTGATACAATGGGTTTTGTTAGTCTATATCAAGGAGATTCTCATGAAGAAAAATATCTTAACCACCCTCTTGGCTGCCGTCCTCTACTTTCTCTGTCTAGGGATTGGAGTCTTCCTAGGACACCTGGTCGACCAGACAGGCAATATGTTCTACGCACCTGCCTTTTCTGCCCTTGTCGGTGGCAGTGTCTACATGCTTCTTTTGACGAAGGTCCCTCGTTTTGGAGCTATCACCACTCTAGGACTTTTCATGGCACTTTTCTTCCTAGCTAGCAAGCATGGCGCTGGTGCCTTTCTCCCAGGAGTCGCCTGTGGTCTTGCAGCAGATGCCATCGCTCGTCTCGGAAACTACAAAGACCGAATCAAAAACACCCTCTCCTTCCTCGTCTTTGCTTTTAGCACAAGTGGCCCTATCTTCCTCATGTGGATCCGTCCCAAAGCTTACATGGCCACCTTACTTGCACGTGGGAAATCCCAAGAATACATTGACCGTATCATGGTCGCTCCAGAGTTGGACAAAATCCTTCTCTTTGTTTCGAGCATCCTCGTAGGTGCCTTGATTGGGGCTTTGGTTGGGCAAGCCATTAGTAAAAAGTTTACACACAAAATCTAATCACTAAAAAAGAGCCCTTCGGCTCTTTTTATTTATGACTTAATTTCTTGGTCAAGAAATCTCCCAAGAACTGGATTGTAAAGATAATCAAGATGATAATGATGGTCGCCAAGATGGTCACATCGTGATTGTAACGGTTGAATCCATAGGCAATGGCCACATTACCGATACCACCAGCACCAACTGCTCCCGCCATAGCTGTTTCACCAACAAGGGAAATCAAGGTCACTGTCGTCACACGAATCAAATCTGGAAGACCTTCTGATAGGTAAACACCCACGATATCCCAGAAGGTCGCTCCGCTTGCTTGAGCAGCCTCAATGACACCACCATCTAACTCAGCCAAGACAACCTGCACCTGACGGGCAAAGAAGGCAAAGACCGCAAAAGAAAGGGGGACAAGGGCTGCATTTGGCCCAATGCTAGTCTTCACAATCAAGTGAGAGAGTGGTGACATGATTGCCAAGAGGATGATGAAAGGAACCGCACGGAAAATAGAGGTAATCTTATCCAAAATCCAAAAGATAACCTTATTTTCCAAGACACCACCTGGCGCTGTCAAGACGAGGAAAAGACCTGCCACCAGCCCCAAGAATCCTCCGATGATGAAGGAAAGAACTGTCATATAAAGAGTTAGGTAGATAGCTGTTCCCCAGCCTGCCTGACCAGCCCAGCCCATCTTGTAGACATTTGGTAGATAAGTTTGAATCAACTCTGTCATTTTACTGTCCTCCCTTCAATACTTTTAGCTGGACGCCAGCCTGACGGATGGCATCTTGAGCACCTACTAGCGCTGCTTTTTCACCTGACAAGACCACCACCAATTCTCCAACAGGAGTGCCATCGAGAATTTCGATATTTCCATAGAGGATATTGGCCGTTACTTGGTAATGTTTGTACAATTCATTCAAAAGTGGTTCGTCTGTCGAAGCCCCTGCATACTTGAGCTGCACTAAGATACTGTTCTCAGATAAATGTTCTACGATTTCTTGCTTCTCAATCTTAACCATGGCTTCGTCAATACCTGTTGCAGTAGAGATGAAGTCTTGGGTCAAAGGTTGTTTAGGGTCTGAGAAGATTTCAAGAACACTTCCTTCTTCAATCAAACGGCCATCCTGCATGACCGCCACACGGTTGGCAATGTCTTTGACAATCTGCATTTCATGCGTAATCAAGACAACGGTCAATCCTAATTTTTGGTTCAAATCTTGCAACAAAGCCAAAATCTGCTTAGTTGTCTTAGGGTCAAGGGCAGACGTTGACTCGTCTGAAATCAAGATTTTTGGATCATTGGCCAAGGCACGCGCAATGGCCACACGCTGTTTTTGCCCTCCAGATAGTTGTGAAGGGTAGTTTTCAGCACGATCCGCCAAGCCAACCAAGTCCAACAACTTAGCTACTTTAGCTTTCTTTTCTTCCTTGCTGAGTCCAGAGTGTTTGAGGGCAAAGGCTACATTTTCCTCTGCTGTCTTTTGGCTCATCAGGTTGAAATGCTGGAAAATCATCCCAATGTCTTGACGTTTCCGACGCAACTGCTCTGCCGTCAGAGTGACCTTACCATCAAAAATCACATCGTCATCAATGGTAATTTTCCCTGCAGATGGTTTTTGCAAGAGGTTAATCACCCGTACAAGGGTTGATTTCCCTGCTCCAGAATATCCAACGATTCCGTAAATATCCCCTTCTTGGATGTGAATGGTCACATCCTTGACCGCTGTGATGGTTCTCTTCTTTTGGTGAAAAGTCACATCGATCTGATCTAACTTGATAATATCTCTACTCATAGCTTCTAATCAGCTCCTCTACTAATTCAATATGGGTGTAGTAATCGGCGATTCGCACATTTTCATCTCCACCATGGTCTCGGCTATTGGCATTTCCTAGACCGAAGGCCACCATTGGTACCTCTAGGGCATCAAAGACCGTATGCATAGGTCCTGTCCCCGCTGTGGTCGGCAAGACTGAAACGCCCTGTGGATAGAATTTCTTGGCCAACTCGATCACATTGAGAATGGCCGGCGCGCTCATATCGCTTCGATAACTCATCTCTCCCAAGGTATAGTATAATTCTACCTTATCAAAGCCATTTTTGTCTAGCTGTTTCCGAATTTTTTCCAGAACATCATGCGGTTCTAGGCCAGGAACCAAACGAACCTCTAGCTTGGCACTGGCTTCTGCTGGCAAAATCGTTTTAACCCCTTGTCCTTGATAACCTGACTGAATTCCTTCGATATTGAGGGCTGGCTCGAAAAAGAACCGTTTTAGAAAGGCTGCACGATCCTCTTGTAAGAGAGGCAATTCCAATCCATAAATGCGACTAATTTCCTCAGGATTGCGTTGGGCGTAGGTATCTACCAAGGCTAGTTCTCGTTCATTTGGTTCTTGAACATCCTCGTACAAGCCTTCTACCAAGATACGTCCATCAGCAGCTCGCAGACTACTTAAGGCCTGGATAAGATACCACGGCGCTGACTCCACGACACCACCATAACTCGAGTGGATATCCACATCCGCACCCTTCACCTTAGCATCAAAGGTTACAATTCCCTTGTTTCCGCCAGAGATTTCCAGCTGTTCCAAGGCGTTCTTGGTTCCTTGTTCCCAGACTAGCAAGTCCGCTCCACGAAGTTTGTCTGCGTGTTTCTCTAAATACTTATCTAGATCCATGGAAGCAGACTCCTCTGCTCCCTCCATGATAAAGCTGATATTGACAGGCAGGTCATCATGGTGCTGCATATACTTTCTCAAAGCACTCAAACGAGCTGTGATGTGGCCTTTGTCGTCGTCAACCCCACGCCCATACATAAAGCCATTTCGCACAGAAAGGGTAAAAGGATCCTCTGTCCATACCTGGTCTCCATCCGCTGGCACGGTGTCATAGTGATTATAGAAGATCAAGGTCTTGGCATCCGGACGCGAGCTCTTGAAATGCGCCATGACAAAGGGAGCCGTATAGCTCTCATCAATCTCGACTTCAGCTCCTACACGCTTGAAAATCTCACCCAGATAGTTTGCGACTTCCTTGAGTCCAACCTGCTGGGCAAAAACTGATTTCTTGGAAATCAAGGTGCGCAAGACTTCAAAATAATGTTGGGCCACATGATCCTTCTCAAATTTTTCAATCTGCTCTTGTTCGCTAGGAAAAACCATTTTCTCTCTCTTTCTACTACGTACTTGCGTCCTCAGAACGACCACAAGTGCCTCTTTAAAATCAACTCTCTATACAAAAGTAAGAGGTGGAAACTCTCTCCCACCTCCCTGTGTCTTATTACCAAACTGGTTGGTCCAAACCGTCTGATGTTTCTTCGATAACTTTTTTCACTTCATCAGTGTGGTAAGCTGCGATAATTTTCTTGATGGCATCAGCCTTAGGTGATGATTCCCAATCTTTTTTCGCAACAATGATGTTGTACCATTGTTTTGAGTTTTCATCAGCTTGTTCTTTGAAAAGTGCTTTCTTGTAGTCCAATTTTGCTTCTGTAACGAAGGTATTGTTTACAACGGCAGCATCAACTGATGACAATGAACGAGCTGTTTGACTAGCGTCCAATTCAGTAATCTTCAAGTTCTTTGGATTTTCTGTGATGTTAGCAACTGTTGCAAGTGCAGTTCCAGAAACATCCAATTTGATCAAACCAGCTGATTGAAGCAAGTAAAGCGCACGGCTTTCGTTTGTTGCATCGTTTGGTACGGCGATTTCACCGTTATCTGGGATTTCTTCCACTTTGGTATACTTGTTTTCTTCCCCATTTTTACCTGAGTAAAGGCGGATTGGTGAGATGTAGGTATCTGCAATCGCTACAAGGTCTTTCCCGTTTTCTTTGTTCCAGTTGTTCAAGAAGTTGTAGTGTTGGAAAGCATTCAAGTCTACTTCGCCATCAGCAGTTGCCTTGTTTGGTTGTGAATAGTCTGTGAACTCTGTGAATTCCAATTTAATTCCATCTTTTTCAACTAATTCTTGGATTTTATCCCAACGTGCTTCTTCAGAACCGCTACGGTTAACTGTTGCAATTTTGACAACTGTTTCGTTGTCTGCTTTCTTTTCTGAATTTCCGCAAGCTGCAAGAGTCAAACCTGCGACTGTAGCAAGAGCTGCTACACCGAGCCATTTTTTAATTTTCATGATTCTTTCTCCTTTAAAAATAATACCGTAATAGTATCTCATACTTTATTTGATTTCGCAAATTGTTATTAGATAGGCAGACATATAGTTTGAAACTATATACCTAAAAATTGAGAAATCATCCGCCTTTCTCAGACTGGATGATTTCATACGACTATTTAATATCAGCTTCTGCTGGTAGGTAAGAATCACCAAAGAACTGTTGAGATAGCTTTTCAAGAGTTCCGTCTTTGTAGAGTTCTTGGATTCGTTTGTCCACAAATGATTTCAACTCATCTTGACCTTTAGCAAGAAGTGGGTAAACGTAAGGTTGTTGGTCGCTTGGAAGTTCAATGACTTTCAAGTTGTCCAAACCTTGGTTCTTGATAACTGTTTCAACACCGATTTTATCAAAAATCTTGTAGTCAAATTGTCCATCACTCAAACGAGACATGATTTGTTGGAAATCAGCCTTTGTGTAATTAAGGATAGTTGGATTGTCTGCATGTTCTGTGTTATATGCTTCCAATTGTTTAGCTGAAGTTGTTCCTTGAACGACCTCAGTAGATTTTCCACCGATATCATCGAGAGATTTGATGCTATCGTCGTCTTTCTTCACAACGAGAACGTTAGGATTTTTAGCAGTTGGTGCTGCGTAAAGGTATTTTTCTGCACGTTCTTTGGTATAGCTGAGGTTGTTAACAGCCATTTGATAACGGTCACTATCAAGTCCTGGGAAAATACCTGACCACTCTGTCTTTTCAAACTTGACAGTATACTTGTCTGAGTCTTTAAAGATAGCGCGAACCACTTCAATCTCGTAACCAGTCAATTCACCATTTTCTTCATAAATAAATGGTTTTGGTGAACCGTTAGTTGCTACGACGATTTCTTTTTTACCAGATGTTGCCTCGCTAGTTGCAGTATCTTTCTTATCTCCACCTGAGCAAGCTGCTAGTACACCTGCGGCAACAAGTCCTAGAGCAGCAAGAGATGAATATTTGACGATTTTTTTCATGTCATTTCCTCCAAAATAGAATACTTTACTATCTTAACAGAAAATATTTTTTTTCGCCATTATATGATATCTATCTCGGTGATAGGTTTTTTTTATGGCTGACTAAAAGACCAGACGCAAGACTGCAATCAAGACTACTCCAAAAAGAACCGTACCCACTAGATTGCGGTATCGAAAGGCTACCCAAGCCGTTGGAAAGACTGCTAAAAAGTCCAGCCATTTGATCTGGGGAAGGCTGCCAACCTTGCCAGTCACTACGCTTGAAAGGATCAAGGCAAAGATAATGGAAACAGGCAAGAACTTCAAAAACCGCTCAACGATAGCTGGCAACCCCTTGTACTTAACCAAGATGAAGGGAATCATACGGGGAACCCAAGTCACTAATCCAGAAAAGACGATTGCCATTAAAATATACTTACTGACCATCTAAGACCACCCCCATAGTACAACCTAGCAAGGTCGCAAACAAGACAGCTAGCGACTGAGATACTACTGTCAAGAGCAAAACGAAGGACACCGCAACAACTGCTAGGATCCGCAGCAGATTCCGTACAGGAACCCGTCTTTGCATAATCTGAAATTGCGAAGTAAAAATCCCGATAAACATCCCAACAAGGGCAAAGTCTAATCCAAAGACCTCAGGATTTGGCAGAAGCCCACCTAAAGCTGTCCCCGCCACTGTCCCAATAAACCAGGCTACATAACTATTGAGATTGTTCCCGTGCATCCACATGGGATGAACCTTGTCTGTATGGGCTAATTCTCCCATCAAAACCCCGTAGGTCTCATCTGTCAGGAGACTGGACATCCCGATATTTTGCCAGAGACTAGTATGACGGAAATAGGTCGATGCGTGTAAGCTCAATAAAAAGAGGCGCAAGTTGATCAAAAAGACCGTCATAGCAATAGCTGCCACAGGCGCTTGGACTGCAATCAGTGCCAACATGGCAAACTGGGCGCTCCCAGCATAAACAAAGAGACTCATCAAGCCCATCTCAACAGGTGTCACATAGGGCGCACCGATAATCCCACAAGCCAGACCAATGCTGACATAGCCAAGGGCAGTCGGCATAGCCGCCTGTACACCTTCACAAAATCCTTTTTCTTTCATCCTTCTCCTCATATTTTCTCCAATTTAGGCTGTTCATCATCACAGCCACAGCACGGACTATTATAACATATTCAAATAAGAGAAAAAAGTTTCGGATTCGAAACTTATTGCCAGCAAAAAGTGCTGAAGAGGGAGTATCATGGATACATAAGAAATTGATCCACTCGGATAGTATACTTATCGGTTTCTGTGTCTGTAGCATATTTATTTTCTGTCGGATAGACATCGACCCAGAGTTCCCACTGTTGTCCTTTCAATTTGACCTTGTAGCGATAACCGTCATCGTATAGTCCTACCGGATCAGTGGTCATAGACTGGTAATCTGGAAGAGCTTCAAGTTCTGTTTTTACAGTCTGGGATAAGTTATCGAGCAATGCTTGCTGCTCAGCTTTTGAAGTAACGGGAAAATAAGTCGCTACTGTTTCCAAGCGATGCGACTTTGAAAATGTAAAAGTTGCTCGACCAGTATAGCCCTTCAAAGAAATATTTTCGTAATCATAGAAAATGCGGCCTGTTTTATAGAAATAAGAGTCTTCTGCACGCCAAGTATCGCGATAGGCCATTTCCTCTTCTTCCACCACTTGGCTAGCCTCTCCCAATACTTCTTCAAAAGATTTAACAGGCATACCGAAAGAAAGGGACTCAAACAAGACTAGTTGCGTCTTTTTAAAATTCTGGCAAGCTGATAAAAGCATGAGTAAAGCTCCAAAAGCAAGCAAACTACTGATTATTTTTGTAAATTTCATATATCTACTATACAAGAAAAGTCTCAGACTGACAAACTTTGGATTTTCCGATTACATTTTGAGACTTATTCTCTAAATTTGGAGGAAACAAAGGACTACTCAAAAATTAGTAACAGACAGTCAAAATAAAAAAGACTGAAAAAACAGTCTTATTTATAATACTTAGCTAGTCAGTTCTTTTGTTTTTATGATTGGCAGAAACTCTAAAACAACAAGGGCAGAATTTGAGCAATACCATTGTAGACTATATGCAGTCCAATAGGCCAATAAATAGACTTTGTCACTCTAAAAAAGACTGCCATTATTAAACCACTACCCATATATACGAAAAAGTCTGTCAAGACCCAACCATGATTACTGATATGCAAAATACCAAATAAAGTAGCCGAACCAAGTACATCCAGTCCCCATTTTTTCCCTTTTTCCAAAGCAGTCATCACCAATCCACGATAGATCATCTCTTCAAAAATGGGACCTGCAATCACAGGATAGAAAAAATACATCAGAAATGCCGTTGCTCCTGTAAAAGTAGGGACATCCAGTTGATAAGCAATTTCATTTTTGGTAGGAGGGAAAAGATAAAATGTGACGAAATTCCAAATAACAAAAGCAAGAAGAGCTAAAAAGGAATAAAAAAGATAAGAACCTTTAAATTTTTTACTGTTAATTTTCTGCCATTTTCCTGACCAAACCATAACAATAAGAGCAAGCAGAACCACAAGAAAATTCAACAGCATATCCGACAAATAATAGGCAAAGTCAGATAGACCAGCAGCAAGATCGCTGTGTAAGACCAGACGAATCAAGAACTGGTCAGCAATGACAAGTAGAATGGCTATAATAAGGTAGTAGTGTGAGATTATCTTTTTCATTCTATTTTCTCCTATACTATGAAATAAAGACAGCCCCTACCCAAGAAAAGGCAAGGGCTTTGAATATCAATAACGGCGACGATTAACAGTAGAAGAATCATGGTTAAAATTTCTCTTCCAGTGATCAATAATTGACCAAGGTGTTCCTAGGCCTCCCCAGCCTCCCCAATTTCCACCACCTGGGATATTCGCAACATTCACAAGATCTCCTCCGTAAACTGCCTCTAGCTCCACTTCTGTTAGTTCCATTGTTTCTGCAAATTGTAAATTCAACATCATTTACACTCCTTCAATTATTTTTACTTGTAAACCACTTCTGCGACCTAGGATTTGCTTCAAATGTCTTACAAGGACAGTATAACACGAAAATTGTCTTATTTTAGAAAATCGCATATTTGATATTTTTTCTCATGGAAATTTCACATTTGCGATTTTAGTAGATTTGATTATTTCACTGGTATAATAAAGTTATTACTAATGAGGAGGGATATAATGATGAATAAAAGAAAAATCCAACTGATACTCCTGCTTATTTCGGAGTGGGTTATCGTCTTCCCCTTTCTAACTAATTGATAAGTTCTTTGTATTGATGAAAACGCAATTCGAAGAGGGCTATCAATTGTGGATTTTCTAATATTTGCAGTGATTGGATAAAGTGTTCAATCTCTTTTTGATTGCTTCCCTTAGTTTGAAGAAAAATGCTCATTTTCTTTAAAAATTGCCACGATACTTTCTCAAAAACATCATATGGACGCAGCATACTCTCCAACTCGGCTTCAAAGATTGGGATGTAGGAGAAAAGCTTGCGCTCCATGAGTTCTGATATAATATTCAGAAATCCACTTTTCATATACAATCGATTGTGTACTAACTCTTTAAATTCCTTAGATTTCTCAATTAAAGAGGTTGATAAAAAGATTAGGTCTTGATTACTCAAGAAGGGCATAGTATTGCAAAAAAGATAGAGGTCAAACCAGGTCCAAGACTCGATAGCATAGAGGTAGGTAGTCAAAAATTCGCTATCCTCATCTGTTAGCGGATAGCTCTTATTTAAGGAATGGATGGCATTTTTAATCACAATAGCATTCAAACGACGATAGGTCTGCGCTATCTGTTCTTGCTCGACTTCCTCCAACAGTTGCTCTAAGCCAGCAATATCTTGATGGGCAAAGCGATCCACAACCCTTCTACCAATTCTCATATGTGGGGATTCTTGATAGTTATTAAGCTTGTGTCCAAACTCATCGAAGGTCACATTTATCCCTTGGATAGCTAGGATCAGCTTATCCGCAGACAGCATAGACTGTCCCAGTTCAAACTTGGATAGCTGGGATGCTGTCAGTCCATCACAAGCAACATCTGACTGCTTGAGTTTTCTCGCCAGACGCAATTCCTTGTAAAATTCTCCCAATTCCATCTTTTCAATCATGGCCAAACTCCCTTTACTATTCTATTCGTAAAAACTTTTCCTTTTTTAACATATTATAAAATATTTTAGCAAAAAAGCCAGCTTCAAGCTGACTCTTTATTCCACCGTATCAAAAGCGAGACTTGGTTTGGCGTTGAGATCCAAGCCTGCAAAGTTTTCTTTGTTCCACTCGCTGACACTGGCATAGGCAATCATACCTGCATTGTCTCCACAGAGACGCAGGGGTGGAATGATGACCTTGACATCTTTGATTTCGTCTGCCAAGCGTTCTCTGAGACCTTTATTGGCTGCCACGCCACCTGCCACTACCAGAGTTTTGACTGGATATTTTTCCAACGCTTTCTTAGTCTTGGTCATGAGAATATCCATGACCGCTGCCTGAAAGCTTGCTGACAGGTCTTGATTAGACAAGACCTCTCCTTTTTGCTGGGCATTGTGGTGCAAGTTGATAAAGGCCGACTTGAGACCGGAAAAAGAAAATTCCAGATTGTCTTCCTTAATCATAGCCCGCGGAAAATCATAAATATCCTGTCCCTCATGAGCTAACTGATCAATCTCTCGACCCGCTGGATAGGTCAGCCCCATAACTCGACCAACCTTATCATAGGCTTCACCGACCGCATCATCGCGAGTTTCCCCCACAATCTTGTAATCGCCAGCCTCTGACACATAGACCAACTCGGTGTGTCCTCCGCTGACCAAGAGTGCTAGGAGAGGAAACTCCAAAGTCTCCACACTCTGAGCTGCCATGAGGTGACCAGCCATGTGGTTGACGGGGATAAGTGGCAAGCCATGCGCCCAAGCAAAGGCCTTGGCAGCTGACAAGCCAACTAGCAGAGCTCCAACCAATCCTGGTCCGTAGGTAACCGCCACAGCTGTCACATCGTTTTCAGTAATTCCTGCTTCTGCTAGCGCCTCCTCGATACAGGCTGTAATGACCTCGACATGGTGACGACTAGCTACTTCTGGCACTACGCCCCCAAAACGTTTATGGCTCTCAATTTGACTAGCAATGACATTGGACAAGAGCTCATCATCGTTTTTCAGGACGGCGACACTAGTCTCATCGCAAGATGTCTCAAAAGCTAAAATATATCTATCTTTCATCTACTTCTCTCTTCATGATAATGGCATCTTCCATCGGCGCATGGTAGTAGGCCTTCCGCCGCGCGATTTCTTCAAATTTTTCTTTTTTGTAAAATAGCAGAGCTGGCCTGTTCGACTCCCTCACTTCGAGGAAAATTTCTTTGTCGGCAGGCAAAAAGTCAAACAAGGCTGTCGCGATTTTCTGCCCCTGATAGGTTTGTTTGACAGCGATTTGCAGGACTTCTGCTTCAAAAAGATTCTCCTGCACGGCTAGAAAGCCAATCACTTCTGCCCCATCATAAGCCAGAGCATACCAAGTCTGGTCTTGGGACAGGTCTGCTTGGATTTGTTCCAATGCCCAAGGACTGACTGGGTAAACATCTACCATAACAGCATAGATAGCTTGAGCCAAGTCAGCTTGTTGTTGGATTCGTTTGATCTTTATCATAGGCGTTTAATGTAGGACTCGCCAGACTCAGTGTGATTCTTGAGCCAGTTTTCCTCGGCTTCGACACGCTTGAGGTAATTTGGCACAAAGTCGTGCAAGGAGTCCGCTTCCTTGTCCCAGGCCCAAAGAGCTAGATTAGCTGCATTTGGCACGGTTTCTTGGTAGCTAGCTTGTGGTAGTTGTTCTTGGATTTGTTCCACAAAGGCTCCAACTTCTCCGACAAAGGTTACCTGTTCAGCATCCTTGACCTGCTCTAGCACTTCCGCAAAGGACAGGTGTGCTTCTGGAAAGACATCCTTGGCATTTTCATAAAAGCCAGCATAGACATTGTTGCGACGTGCATCCATAATAGGAACTACCAAGCCTTCTTTCTGGCTTGATACCAGAGCCAAGAGGCTAGACATCCCCACTAACTCGATGTTCAGGGTATGAGCCAAGGTCTTGGCAGTTGCTACCGCGATTCTCAAACCTGTGTAGCTACCAGGTCCCTCTGCCACCACGATGCGATCCAAGTCCTTGGGTGTCCAATCCAGACTGGCCATCAAAAAATCGATGGCAGGCATGAGGGTAATACTGTGATTTTTCTTGATATTGATCATAGTCTCGGCAAGAACCTGCTTATCCTCTAAAATAGCGAGAGAAAGAGCCTTGCTGGACGTATCAAAAGCTAATACTTTCATAACACATTCCTATCTTTTTGTCTGCTTACTATTATACTACAAAAGCTGACGCATGGGAATTTTCTTTCTCCCCAAACAAAAAGCCCTGCTACTTAGACAAAGAGGAAGGCAAAAAAATAAAAAAAGTTCTAGCTTTTCCCATCTTTTCCGAATATATAAGTGAACAAGAAAAAAGGAGGAAAGTTCAATGACAAATTTTGACGTTCTTGACAATCAATTTTTATCGTTATCTGAAAATGAATTATCAGATATTGATGGTGGTCTCGCTCCCTTAGTTATCTTTGGAGTAGCAGTATCTTGGAAAGCCATTGCAGGTGGAACAGCACTTGTAGGGTCTGGTTTGGCAGCTGGTTATTTTTTAGGAGGTTAGTATGATTAAAGGTTTGGATAAGTATTGCGCAATTTCTAATAAAGAATTGCAAGGAATCAAGGGTGGTTTTGGTGTAGGTGTTGGTATAGCTTTATTTATGGCCGCTTACACTATCGGGAAAGATATTCGTAAGAAATTTGGATAAGTCATGCTAGATAAAAGGCACATTTTTAGAAGGGTAAATTTTATTCTCTTCATCTCTTACAGTTTGCTCAGCATTTTTAATGATTTAAACATATCCAGAATCCCCTTACCAATTGATTTATCTGTTTGCATTATTTTCTTTTTATGTTTCAACTCGATTTTTGCTGAGAAAAAAGAGGGGCGTAAAGATGGCGAATCCATTGACTCTTTTAACCATCAATGTTAAAATGTAATTCAACACTGGCAGGAAAATCAGGTTGAGTCGTTGACTCTTCGGGTTGCAGTGCTATCCCTGAAACTTTGGTTTCTAAAGAACTGAAAATGCGATTGAACAATTCGCCCCCCAGTGTTTGACGGCTCTTGACTTCGGTCAAGGGCTGTTTCTTTTTTGCTCAAAACAATTTTATTTCATCTTGTCATCCAAGTTTTACGCTTTTGTCAGCCTTTACTTTCTCATTTTCCGTCTTTTACTAATTTTTCATTTTATGGTATAATTGAAATAATTGTAACGAATCAAGGTCAATCTAGACACAAAATGGAATGAAATCAAGCAAATCTCTACTAAAAGTTTGGAATAAGCTGACCTGTAAATAGAAAGGAACTATATGATTTACAAAGTTTTTTATCAAGAAACAAAAGAACGTAGCCCACGTCGTGAAACAACACGCTCACTTTACCTAGACATCGATGCCAGCTCAGAACTTGAGGGCCGTATCGCTGCTCGCCAACTTGTCGAAGAAAACCGCCCAGAGTACAACATCGAATTCATCGAACTCTTGTCTGACAAATTGCTAGATTACGAAAAAGAAACTGGCGCTTTCGAGATTACGGAGTTCTAATATGGCCTACACTCTTAAACCTGAAGAAGTCGGCGTTTTTGCCATCGGTGGTCTGGGAGAAATCGGGAAAAACACTTACGGAATTGAATACCAAGACGAAATTATCATCGTCGATGCTGGGATTAAATTCCCAGAAGATGACTTGCTGGGTATCGACTACGTTATCCCTGACTACTCTTACATCGTGGACAATATCGACCGCGTCAAGGCTGTTTTGATTACACACGGACATGAGGACCACATCGGTGGGATTCCTTTCCTGCTCAAGCAAGCAAATGTCCCTATCTACGCTGGGCCACTTGCCCTGGCTTTGATCCGTGGAAAACTCGAAGAACACGGCCTCTTGCGCAACGCCAAACTTTACGAAATCAACCACAACACTGAGTTGACCTTTAAAAACCTCAAGGCAACTTTCTTTAGAACCACTCACTCCATTCCAGAGCCTTTAGGGATTGTCATTCATACTCCTCAAGGGAAAATCGTTTGTACGGGTGACTTTAAGTTTGACTTTACTCCAGTTGGAGAACCTGCAGACTTGCACCGTATGGCTGCCCTTGGTGAAGAAGGTGTGCTCTGTCTCCTGTCTGACTCGACAAATGCGGAAGTACCAACCTTTACCAACTCTGAAAAAGTCGTTGGCCAGTCCATCATGAAGATCATCCAAGGCATTGAAGGACGCATCATATTTGCATCCTTTGCCTCCAATATTTTCCGTCTCCAGCAAGCAACAGATGCTGCTGTTAAGACCGGACGCAAGATTGCAGTCTTTGGTCGTTCTATGGAAAAGGCCATTGTCAACGGGATCGAACTTGGCTACATCAAAGCTCCTAAGGGAACCTTTATCGAGCCAAATGAAATCAAAGACTACCCTGCTGGCGAGGTTCTTATCCTTTGTACAGGTAGTCAAGGGGAGCCGATGGCAGCCCTCTCTCGTATCGCCAACGGAACCCACCGTCAAGTGCAACTCCAACCCGGCGATACCGTTATCTTCTCTTCTAGCCCAATTCCTGGAAACACCACTAGCGTCAACAAGCTGATTAACATTATCTCAGAAGCTGGTGTCGAAGTTATCCACGGTAAAGTGAACAATATCCACACCTCTGGACACGGCGGTCAGCAAGAGCAAAAACTCATGCTCCGTTTGATCAAGCCCAAATACTTCATGCCTGTTCACGGTGAATACCGCATGCAGAAAGTCCATGCTGGACTAGCGGTGGATACGGGTGTCGAGAAGGACAATATCTTTATCATGAGTAATGGTGATGTGCTTGCCCTTACTGCTAACTCTGCTCGTATCGCAGGCCATTTCAACGCCCAAGACATCTATGTCGATGGAAATCGTATCGGTGAAATCGGCGCTGCTGTCCTCAAAGACCGTAGAGATCTATCTGAAGATGGTGTCGTTCTAGCAGTCGCAACTGTTGACTTCAAGTCTAAAATGATCTTGTCTGGTCCAGATATCCTCAGCCGAGGCTTTGTCTACATGAGAGAATCTGGAGACTTGATTCGCCAAAGCCAGCGCATCCTCTTCAATGCTATTCGTATCGCACTGAAGAACAAAGATGCCAGCGTGCAATCTGTCAATGGTGCCATTGTCAACGCTATTCGTCCTTTCCTCTATGAAAATACAGAACGTGAACCGATTATCATCCCGATGATTCTCACACCAGATGAAGAATAATACTCTTCGAAAATCAACAAAACAGCCCCGTTTTCGGAGCTGTTTTTTCTATGCTTTTTTGAGATTGAAACTCAATAAAAATCGAAATCAGACTAGAAGGCTAGGCAAAAGCATAACTCAAGTTAGCTCCCATAGTTCGGGGAACTATGGGAGGTTGTAGATGAATCAAAGCCAAGCTTTGAACTCATTCGTAAGAAGCCGACGACGTATCATTTTGATTTTTGAAGATTTTTAGAAATACTACGATTTTTACCTTCCAAATACACCATCAAAATAGAAATATCTGCTGGGTTTACTCCCGAAATTCGGCTAGCTTGGCCGATGGTTTCTGGATTGATGAGTTTGAACTTCTGGCGGGCTTCTGTCGCGATAGAATCAATATCATCCCAATCAATATTGGCTGGAATGCGTTTTTCTTCCATGCGTTTCATCTTGGCAACCTGATCCATGGCTTTGGAAATATAGCCTTCGTACTTGATCTCTGTTTCAATCAATTCGATAATCTTGTCATCCAAGTCCTCAGCAGCTGGTCCGATAAATGCAACTACATCTTGGTAAGACACTTCTGGGCGACGAAGGAATTCTTTGGCTGTCACTGCATCTGTCAACGGCTTAAAGCCCATCTCCTCAACCTTGGCATTGGTTTCCTTGACCGGCTTGAGTTTGATGCTGTCTAGACGTTTCATCTCATTGTCAAACTGATTTTTCTTGATTTCAAAACGAGCCCAACGTTCATCATCAACGAGACCAATTTCACGTCCCATCTCGGTCAAACGCATATCGGCATTGTCATGACGGAGGATGAGACGGTATTCAGCTCGACTGGTCAAGAGACGGTAAGGTTCAATGGTGCCCTTGGTCACCAAGTCGTCAATCATGACCCCGATATAACCGTCACTGCGCTTCAAAATCAATTCAGGCTTGCCTTGGATTTTCAGAGCCGCATTAATACCCGCGATAATCCCTTGGCCAGCAGCTTCTTCGTAACCAGATGTACCATTTGTCTGACCAGCTGTGAAAAGTCCTGAGATTTTCTTGGTTTCTAGTGTCGCACGCAACTGATGAGGCAAGACCATGTCATACTCAATGGCATAACCAGTTCGCATCATCTCAGCATTTTCCAAACCTTTGATGGAATGAACCAAGTCACGTTGGACATCCTCAGGCAGACTGGTTGAAAGTCCTTGGACATAAACTTCCTCTGTATTGCGCCCTTCTGGCTCTAGGAAGAGTTGGTGGCGTTCCTTGTCCGCAAAGCGTACAATCTTGTCCTCAATCGATGGACAGTAACGAGGCCCAACTCCCTTGACCACACCTGTGAACATAGGCGCACGGTGGAGGTTGTTTTGGATAATCTCATGACTGGTACCGTTGGTGTAGGTCAACCAGCATGGCACCTGGTCCTTGACATAGTCCTCATCACGTGAAGTGTAGGAGAAGTGATTTGGCGCTTCATCTCCTGGCTGAATCTCTGTCACATCGTAATTGATAGAGGAAGCCTTGACACGTGGAGGCGTTCCTGTCTTGAAACGACCAATTTCGAGTCCCAGTTCCTTGAGATTGTCAGCAAGGTTAATCGAAGCCAGACTGTGGTTAGGACCTGACGAATACTTGAGGTCTCCGATGATGATTTCCCCACGGAGTGCAGTCCCTGTCGTCACGATAACAGCCTTAGCAGCATATTCTTGATGGGTAGCTGTACGCACACCGACAACCTTACCATCTTCCACCAAAATCTCATCAATCATGGTTTGACGAAGGGTGAGATTCTCTTGATTTTCAACTGTCTTGCGCATCTCCTTAGAGTAAAGCTCCTTGTCAGCCTGCGCACGAAGGGCACGGACAGCTGGCCCTTTCCCTGTGTTGAGCATCTTCATCTGGATGTAAGTCTTGTCAATTGTTTTAGCCATCTCACCACCAAGTGCATCCACTTCACGCACGACAATCCCCTTGGCAGAACCACCGATAGAAGGATTACAAGGCATGAAAGCCAGCATTTCAATGTTGATGGTCGCAAGCAAGACCTTGCAGCCCATACGGCTAGCAGCTAGAGATGCCTCCACCCCAGCGTGCCCCGCACCGATTACAATAATATCGTATTCTTCCGTAAAATTATAAGTCATTTCTTAACCTTTCAAAAATTTCTCGCAAATAAGGAACTAACTTCTCCTCCTCTAGAGCTTGATCCAAAGTAACCCATTTAAAGTGTGTATGCTCTTCAGGATCTAATCTGATAATTGGCTTCTCCCCAACCCACTCTGCTTTATAAACTAAGCGAGTAAAAACCTTATCCTTAGAGGTATCCAGTTGACTATCTTCGTGAAGAAGCTTGAGCGAACTGCTATCTAGCCTAACTCCCGCTTCTTCAATGCATTCTCTAAGAGCACCATCTCGCGGAAGTTCACCCTTTTCAACCCCGCCGCCAGGAATATCCCAGTAAGTTGGATAAACGTTGGGTTCTCCTCTTTTAATTTCCGAACGCTGAATGAGTAAATAATCACCACCACTATGAACAAGTACATGGGCAATAAGCTTAACCATCATTTTCTCTCCTATTCCTCAAGATGAATGTGTCTTAGTTGACCGTCCCAATCTGGTAGAGCTGTTTTTAAAAAGGCTGGAACTAGCTGGATATTCTGGAGTTCATCCAAGTCAATCCACTCACAAGGCTGCATTTTTTCGTCTTCCTGCATGGTCAATGGGGCGTCCTCCAGCAAGTTCACCAGGTAATGAAACTCGATGTTGTGATAGGAAACACCGTCTTGTTCAAAACGATTTTCAACCACAAAAGCTAGCTGTCCAGCTTGAGCTCGGACACCTAATTCTTCCCTCACTTCACGAACTACCGCGTCTTCCGTGATTTCATTAACTTGAATCGCACCGCCAATAGTGTAATACTTGCCCTTATCTTTGGTAACTAGGAGCTTGCCATTTTGGAGAATCAAGGCTGCCGCCCGAACACCAAAGACCGTGTCTCCCACTGTTGTCCGAAAGTCTTGTTGAGTCATTTTTGTCCTTTCCCTTAAACGACACAAAAACAGTCAAAACTCGTAAGAAGTGCAGGACAAAAAAGCCTGCAACATCCATGAGCTTTGACCATCATTTCTATTGCTTTTATTATTGTAGCAAATTGAGAAAATTTGTCAATCTAAATGTACTGACAAACTTGTCCATCTCGATAAGCATTGTCAATCAGGCCACCACCTAGGCACTCTTCGCCATCGTAAAAGACAACTGCCTGTCCTGGTGTGATGGCGCGTTGCGGTTCCGCAAAGATAACTTCTGCCTTATCTCCTTTGACATGTACTGTCACCTTAGAATCAGGCTGACGGTAGCGGAATTTAGCCGTACAGTCTAGCGTAAATTCCTCTGGCATGTCACGAGTAAAGTGAACCTGACTGGCCTCTAGGCTGGTTGACATGAGCGAGTCATGGTAGAAACCTTGGCCGACATAGAGGATATTCTTGCTTAGGTCTTTTCCGACAACGAACCAAGGGGCATTGTCACCACCGTGTTGCCCACCGATACCGAGACCGCCACGCTGACCAATCGTATAGTACATCAGGCCTGCATGCTCACCCATATCGCGACCATCCACAGTCATCATGCGACCAGGCTGGGCTGGCAGATAGTTGCTGAGAAAGTTTTTAAAGTTCTTTTCTCCGATAAAGCAAATCCCTGTCGAGTCTTTCTTCTTAGCAGTCGCAAGTCCTGCTTCTTCAGCTAGTCTGCGAACTTCAGGCTTTTCCAAATGTCCCAAGGGGAACATGGTTTTTTGGAGTTGTTCTTGCGAAAGTTGACTGAGGAAATAGGTCTGGTCCTTGCCATTGTCCACGCCACGAAGCATGTGAACGATGCCATCCTCATCACGCGCCACTCGAGCATAATGCCCCGTCGCTACATAGTCTGCGCCTAAGGTCATAGCATAGTCCAAAAAGGCCTTGAACTTGATTTCCTTGTTACACATAACGTCTGGATTTGGCGTGCGTCCTGCACGGTATTCCGCTAGGAAATACTCAAAGACGCGGTCCCAGTACTCTTTTTCAAAATTGACAGAGTAGTAAGGAATGCCGATCTGGTCTGCCACCGCAGCCACATCCTTGTAATCTTCGGTCGCCGTACAGACGCCGTTTTCATCTGTGTCATCCCAGTTCTTCATGAAGATACCGATCACATCGTAGCCCTGCTCCTTGAGCAAGAGAGCCGTCACCGACGAATCAACACCACCACTCATCCCCACAACAACACGTGTTTTAGAGTTATCACTCATGGTAAGTCTCCCATCTATTCGTTTATTCATACCCTTCAAAATTCTATTCATTATAACTTTCAATAGAATTTCTTTGAGTATCGTCTTTTCGTTTGCTTTTAGGAGTAAAATGGTCTGGGAGACCATTTTAGCCTATCATCTTAAAATGAAAATATGATAGGCAACGAGTCGCAGGCATAACTTGAGTTCGCTCAATCAGTCCGGGAGACTGATTGAGGTTATAAATCAGACAAGCTCAGCTTGCATCTCATTGCGAGTTAACGACGTAATAAAAGATAAACGAAATGACTAGTTCACGATTGAAGGTCGTGTGTGCTTTAACGATTGAAGGTCGCTTGAGCAGTATTCATTATAACACGCTTGGTTGGAGAAGACAAGAAAGAGGCTGATAAATCATCTCAACCTCTCTTTCTTCCTTTGCAAACGAATCAATTTTCCCCTTTAAGTTCTTTCTTCGCTTGTTCTATCTGGTATTTCACTTGCTCAAAGCCGGTTCCTCCTAAGGAATTCCGTCTCTGAACAGCGGTTTCTGGGCGCAAGTAGATATAAATATCCTCTTCAATCAAGGGATGGTAGGCTTGCAACTCCTTCAAATCCCAATCTTGGATATTTTTACCATGCTTGATAGAGTCTAGAACCAATTTCCCTACTATTTCATGCGCTTCTCTAAAGGGAAGACCTTTTTCTGCCAAATAATCTGCCAGTTCGGTCGCATTCGAAAAATCATTCTCTGTGGATTGCTGCATTTTGGCCTTATTAACCTGCATGCTCGATAGCATACCTGCCAACACATCCAGAGAATTTAAAATCGTGTCTACTGTATCAAACATGCCTTCCTTGTCCTCTTGCAAATCCTTATTATAGGCCAGAGGCAAAGACTTCATGACGGTCAATAGTCCAAGTAAGTGCCCGTAAACCCGTCCTGTCTTTCCTCGAATCAATTCGGCCATATCAGGATTTTTCTTCTGAGGCATGATAGATGAACCCGTTGAGAAGCTATCAGACAAGCTAATGTACTGATACTCAAAACTGCACCAATTGATGATTTCCTCACAAAAACGACTCATATGCATCATCAAAATACTGGCGTTTGACAGAAATTCTAAGATAAAATCACGGTCACTCACTGCGTCCAAGGAATTGGTATAGGGTTGTTGGAAGCCCAATAAATCACTCGATAATTGACGATTGATTGGAAAAGTTGTCCCCGCCAAGGCAGCCGCACCCAGGGGAGATAGGTCCGTATGTTTCAAGTTAAATGCAAAGCGTTCGCTGTCCCTTTGGAACATATTGTAATAAGCCATGAGATGGTGGGCAAAACTAATCGGTTGGGCGTGCTGCAAATGAGTATAGCCTGGCATGATGGTTTCTACATGTTTTTCAGCCAAATCCAGCAAAACACTATTCAGATTCGCCAACTTATCCAAGGCATGGCCAAGCTGCTCCTTTAGATATAAGTGCATATCCGTTGCGACTTGGTCATTCCGAGAACGAGCCGTATGTAGTTTCCCAGCAAGAGGACCGATTTTCTCTGTCAGCAACACTTCCATATTCATATGAATATCTTCATTTGCAATATCAAAATGAAGCTTTCCTGCCTCTAAATCTCGCAACAAAGCTTTCAGACCATCTTGGATCTGCTCTGCCTCTTCCAAGCTCAAAATGCCAGTCTGTCCTAGCATTTGAACATGAGCTAGGGAACCCATCAAATCAAATTTTGCCAGCTGGTGATCAAAGGAAATACTCGCACCGAACTGCTCTACCCAATCTTCCACAGTGCCTTCAAATCGACCACCCCATAATTTTGTATTTTTCGACATATCCTGTCGTCCCTTTCTATCGCGTCACTACTCAACATTTTTCTGAACTTCTGAATAAACCTTAGTCGGAAGCCCCCAAAGCTTGATAAATCCCACAGCTGCATCTTGGTCAAAGGTATCCGCACTGGTATAAGTCGCCAAATTTTCATCATAAAGAGAATTTGGTGATTTCCGAGCCACTACCTGGGCATTTCCCTTATAAAGTTTAACTTTTGCAGTTCCATTAACAACTTTCTGTGTCTCCTTGATATAGGCAATCAAAGCCTGAGTTGCTGGGCTAAACCACAAGGCATTATAGATAAGATTGGACAACTCATTTTCGATAATGGGTTTGAAATGAGCCACTTCTCTCACAAGAGTCAAGTCTTCAATCTCCTTATGAGCTGCCAATAAAGTCACAGCACCTGGGCACTCATAAATCTCTCTTGACTTAATACCAACTAAACGATTTTCCACATGGTCAATACGACCGACACCATGTTTGCCTGCAATTTCATTTAGCTTTTGAATCAAATCCGCCACTTTCATCTTCTCTCCATTGAGGGAGATAGGCACCCCACAGCTAAACTCAATGTCAATAAATTCTGGACTGTCTGGTGCCTCTTCTGGAGAAGATGTGATTCCAAATGCTTCTTCTGGCGCTTGGTTCCAAGGGTTTTCCAAGACACCACATTCATTTGCGCGTCCCCAAAGATTTTGATCGACAGAGTAAGGATTATCAAGGTCAGCAGGAACTGGGACGCCATTTTCTTTGGCATATTGGATTTCTTCTTCACGAGACCATTTCCACTCACGAACAGGCGCAACTACCTTTAGATTGGGATCCAAAGCTGCGATAGAGACTTCAAACCGAACTTGGTCGTTTCCCTTACCTGTGCAACCATGGGCAATTGTGGTTGCCCCCGTCTGATGAGCTATTTCAACGAGTTTTTTTGAAATAAGAGGGCGACTCAGAGCAGATACCAAGGGATACTTTTGTTCATAGTAGGCATGAGCCTGAAGGGCCACTAAAACATAGTCATTAGCAAATTCTTCCTTAACATCAATGACATAAGACTCAACAGCTCCAACCTTGAGAGCTTTATCATGGATGAACTCCAAATCTTTTCCTTCACCCACATCCATACAAACAGCAATCACATCATAGTCTTTTTTTAACCATGTAATGGCAACTGATGTATCCAATCCACCTGAATAGGCTAAAATGACTTTTTCCTTACTCATTTTTCTTCCTTCTTTCTATTTTTCGATAGAGGCTTTAAAAGCATCGTCAATCAATTTGTCCAACTCCCCAGAATCCTTCAACTTCTGGATGGTTTTGTCAACCGCTTCTTTCAATTCTTTACTATCTTTTTTCATCGCAACAGCGTAGGAATCTTCTTTGTCATTGTCAAAATCAAACTCAGCGATGGCTAGGTCTGGATTATTCTCTACAAATCCTTTCGCCACTGGTTCCTCAAAGATAACCGCATCCAGTTGCCCTGATTTCAAATCTGTTATCAAATTTCCATTTTTAGGAAGTGAAACGAGAGATGAATTCTGCAAGGTTTCTTTAGCCAGAGTTTCCTGGATAGAACCTTTCTGCGCTCCAACCTTTTTCTGAGCCAAATCCTGGACTGATTGGTAATTCGTTAATTCAGATTTTCTTACGATAACCTTATTTTTCGAAGTGTAGTAGGGAATTGAAAAATCGTAAACTTGACTTCTCTCTTCCGTTTTAGAAACACCTGATATGGCAAGATCGGCCTTACCTGAATCAAGACTAGCCAGTACATTGTCAAAACTCATTGGAGAGAACTCCACTTCTACACCTAGTTCCTTTGCGATGGCTTTGGCTAGCTCAACATCTGAACCTACAATCTGATTTTTCCCATCGACCAATTTCTGGTATTCAAATGGAGCAAACTCTGGATTTAGGGCCACCACCAATTTTCCTTTAGCCTTAATGGCTTCAACACCTTGGGATTGAGTGTTATTACAAGCAAATAATAAGGGAAACATAAGCAAACCAAACATCGTCATCAACACCTTCTTCACTTTATTCATAGAAGATCCTCCTTTTATTTTTATACTTTATTGTTGTATAAATAATACCCCTATCATCCTTGTTTGTCAAGAAAAAATTGTATTTTATTTCATTAAAATCAAGAAAAAGCTTATTATATGATATATTTTTACACATAATAAGCTTATTTATACTATTTGAGTTTTAAAAATACAATTGTCCAATTACAGGTAAGATGAAGAGATCAACGAACTCTCCACATTCTCTTTCACAATTCAATGACTCGATGGCATTGTTGAGCTACATAGGCATCGTGGGTAACGATAATGACCGTTTTCCCTTCCTTGTTCATATCTAAGAGAAAGTTTAAAACCAAATCTCGATTTTCAGGGTCTAGAGAGCCGGTTGGTTCATCTGCTAACAGGAGCTGACTCGGTTTTAAAATGGCTCTAGCAACTGCGATTCGTTGCTGTTCCCCTCCAGATAACTCTGAAACCTTCTGATGTAGGGTTGATGACAATCCCACTCTCTCTAAAATTTCTTCTATCTTTTTGACTTTGTCCTTCTTGGATAATTTTACATACTTTAGAGCCAGCATGAGATTATACTCTACCGTTTCATTATCAATCAGAGCAAAGTTTTGAAACAGATAGGAGATATGTTCGCGGATAATCGCTTGCGACTTAACAGAATTGACAGGTACATTTTGCTGACCGAAAATTTCATAATGTCCACTGTAATCGCCATCTATCAAACCCAAGAGATTTAACAAGGTTGACTTGCCACTGCCACTTTTTCCAACAATGGCAACTAAATCTCCTTGGTTAATTTTTAGAGATAAGTTCTCCAAAATAACTTTTTCCCCAATGGTTTTCGTAACATTTTCCAACTTTATCATAAGTGATCCCCTTTCAATAACTGCACTACATTTCGTTTTTCCATCTTAGAACCCAAGAAAAGCACAAACAGGATATCTAAGCCTGTAAATCCTGCAAAAAGTAGGAGCGGGAAAAGTGCCTGTGTAAAGAATAGCAGGGCTACAAAAGGAAGGCTATAGACAGCTAATAGAAGACCCAGCAAGGAACGATACCGATCTATCAATTTCCAGCCCATAAACTTCTTGGTAATAATATCTGTTCGCTTCAATAAGAAAGTTGTTACTAGTAAGAAGTAGGAAATCATCATACTAAGAAGACCAACCAAAGCAAAGAGTATGTTGAAATTCCGAACAGCATCTCGATAAGAATCTACTTTCTCTTGTTGAATGGCTTGAATAGATGAAAATTTTAAATAATTCCCATCTGATAATTTCTCAACTAACGCTGTCACCTCTTTTTGATGTTGAGCTGTATTTTCGATTTTAATGGGATTATTTAAACCTGTTGTTGACAGGGAAGCTTTTTCATCCCACATCATATCAGAATCATTGACCAAGCTAATAATTGGATTGTAGAGATTTTCCTTTCGCTTCTCGTTATAAGGGAAAAATGACCAATCTCCTTCATAATAGGCAATCTCGACATCCACCTCCTCTATCCTTCGTTTTTGCTGCTCTTCATACTTCATTGATTGATAGGTAATCAACTTCCCCAAGAGCTGGTTTTTCTCTTCTTCACCTTTCGTACTTGCTGGCATCAAAATAACTTTTTTAGTGCCGGTATCGGGTAACTTGAATCCCTTGCTCTTTAGAAAATTGCGATTAGCATAGTACACATCCACCGTATCTGTTAACTGATATTGCTGAATCTGTTCTGATTTGACAAAATTTTTTACAGGAAGACTGCTACTTTGCACATAGCCCGCCTGCGTTTTTTCTACCAAATCCAGATAAAATCGATAGAAATAATCCACTGCTTGCCCTGAGCCTGCCAACTGCTCTTGCCACAGGTTATCATTGAGTTGGAAAGTTTCTAAGGTCAGATAATTTCCTTGACTGATCCACTGTTTCTGGTAATCCAACTCTTTGTTTTCTTGCTCCAAACTTTTCCCCACCCCAACTAGCAAGACTGTCAGTAAAATGGTGGTTCCAATTTTCATCAAATAATTAAAGAGTAAACCAAATTTGAAAGATGAAAAACCTTTCAGCAGAGAGCTGATTGTCATTTTTTGGATTAAGAGATAAGTCAACCAACTGATAAAGAGATAAAGCTGCAAAAGCAAAAAATGAGACAACCACAGCATAGGGAACAAATCTTTCGGCTTATAATCAAGCAAGAAACACACTCCTAGATTGATCACAAGCGCCCCACCTAGGAGGAGGTAGAGGTTGCCTTTCACAACATCAGCTAAAACAGCCCGATCTTGAAAACCAAGTAATTTTTGTACCCCAACTCTTTTCATCTCCATCATCGGCTGATACACTGTTACTAAGACAAGAAGCAAAATAGCCAAGACAAAAATAATAGCAGATAAGAGCAAATCTCGATTTAAGACTTCCACTGCACTTTTATAGTTTGGCTCTAGCAAGGTAGCCTGGTCTATATTGAAAAAATCGCTCCATTTCTGTACAATCCTATCCTTGTCCATCTTTTGTGTAGAAGTTATCGTATAGCGACCATTTAAACTACGAGATGTATCCTTGATATAGGTTTGAAAAGTCATAAGCTGAATAGGTTTGGCTTTTAGAAAGGTCGGAATCGTACCAAGTTTATTGGAAATTTCTTTATTACTGTAAACTCCCTCACCATCTGTGGTAAAATCAAGGGAAGAAAGTCCAAACTCTTGGTAGGGGAAGGTATCTTTATCAAAAACACCAGACTTGATCACCTCATCACCACTGTCTGTTTTGATGATGGAGACTTTGTACTCCTTTGATACATCCTCAAAAAATCGAAGAACAGATTCTGCAGGTTCATTGACATCTTTCAAGTATACATCCAAAGAACTCGCTGTCTTTCCCATTTCCTGAATCCGAACCACTTCTCGTGTGTAGTTTACATTAAAAACAAAAAAAGTAGTACAGAGAAGCAGGAGTAACATACAGAAATTACTGATTTTTTTCATAAAGATACCTCCAATAAAGTTCTCCCTCTCCTAACAGGAGAGGGAAAATTTCACTTAAAATCCATAGAAATATTCTAATCCTGTTGGCGGAATTTTAGTAAGGGAAGCTTGAGCCCAAACCCCGGGAGTTTCACGATCCCTAGAGATTCTACCACCATGTCGGACTGTTGCTGTATGAGATCGAGTAGAATGTAAATAATCAGAATATCCAAAAGTTCCTGTCCAACCTACTCCATAGTTCCATTGACCACCACCTACCCATACTGCCAAAACATTTGTAGTAGCAAGCAAACCACATGCCATTACGGTTGCTACACCAATTTTTACTAATTTTTTCATGATATTTTCCTCACATCTTATATCTTGAACTGTTTCACAGAAACAGATGAATTGATTCATTTGTAAACATCGAAGTCCATTGGACTCACCTTCCTTTCTTTTACTTAATCAAAATTTTATAAGAGCCATCCCCAAGGGAAGAAAATAGCCAGCCATAATATAAATAACAACAGATGATATACTTTTTTATACATTTGGTACCCCCTTAGTACTTCATCATCTTGATTATAAAATACAATATACCTTGTCGTAAAATTTGTTAACCTTTTTCACAAATTTATTTTAGATTTCTTTTTTACTTTTTATTTTACTATGATACAATATTTTTAATCAATTTCTATTTTTTGTTAACTTTTTTCACAAATAAGGAGGAAATCATGCGCTACGATTTTGGAAATGTTTATAAAGAAATCCGTGAGTCAAAGGGGTTAACCCAAGAGGAGGTCTGTGGGGATGTTCTCTCAAGAACCAGCCTATCAAAAATCGAAAGCGGGAAAACAACTCCTAAATATGAAAATATGGAGTTTCTTCTTCGGCAAGTCAATATGACCTTTGAAGAGTTTGACTATATTTGCCATCTCTACCACCCAAGTGAACGATCAACTATCATGCAGACTTTTCTAAAAATGGCTTCTATTAGTGGTACGAGCGACTTAAGTAAATTACTCAAAAAATGCCAACATTATCTAAAAACACACCATGATTTCCCCATCCAGCAGTTACAAGATATGCTCGAAATCGTTATCTACATTCGTGAAAATGGAATAGAAAAATTGTCAAGTAAGGTTGACAACATTGTAAACAGACTATGGGATAAGATTGAGAAACAAGATACTTGGTATGAGAGCGACCTCAAAGTTCTTAATACCATTCTCTTTGCTTTTCCTATGGAGTATATTCATCAGATTACCGAAAAAATTCTCGAACGACTAGAGGTTTATAAACACTACAGTCCTGTCTTTCGGCTTCGTATGATGTTGCTTCTGAATCTCTCAACTCTTTATCTTTACAATGGTGATAAGTTGCTTTGCAAACAGCTTTGCTACACTCTCTTAGAGGATGCAAAAGCAAGCAAACAGTATGATACACTTGCGTTTTCCTATATTCGTATCGGCATTTGTGCTAATGATACTCAGTTGATACAGAATGGACTCTCCTTAGCTAAACTAGTAGAAGATGAACACTTACTAACAGAGCTAGAGCGAGAAGTTAACATCTTTGTAAACAAAAAAGAAAGCCATTGAGACTTCCTTTTCTATATCATCTTAATACCAACCGTTGTTAAGCCAGAAGTTCTTGGCAGCTGTCCATGAACCGTAACGTCCTGCAACGTAAGCATCTGCTACACGTTCTTGGTTTTCAGCTGAGTAGTCACCGTTCAAGTATGAATCTGTCAATTGGTAACGTCCGATGTAACGTCCGTTTGTAGCTGTGTAGCTACCACCTGATTCTTTTTGAGCGATCCATTCTTTGGCTTCTGCTTCAGAACCACTTACAGTAGAAGCTGCTGCAGTGTTGCTTTCTGCTGCTGGAGTTGCAGGTGCAGCTGGGGCTTCATAAGTTGTTGTTGCTGCTGGAGTTTCTTCAACTGTTTCTGTAACTACCGGAGCTGATTCTTCCGTTGTTGCTGCTGGAGCTACAGTTGAAGCTGTTCCTTCGATAACCAAAACTTGGTCAACATAGATAAGATGAATATCTTTGATGTTGTTTTTTGCCGCCAATTTTTCAACAGTTGTGTTGTACTTCTCAGCGATTTCTGAAAGAGTATCACCTGATTTAACTGTGTAAGTTACAGTTTCTTGGGCAGCTGCAAGTGATGGAGCAAAGAAAGCAAGCAAAGCTGCTACTCCTGCGATAGTTGTTTTAATTTTTTTAGTTGTTAATGACATATCTAAAAATTCTCCTTCCATTGGATATATCTATGATACCTTTTAAATGTTACCGTTGTTTAACGGTTTTATGTAGAAATATTACAAAAATGTTTTATATTTACCGTTTTAAGTAGGTTTTTGTCACAAAAGACCTTATTTTATACTATCTTTAATCATTTTAAGCTTTTGATAAGGGAAATAAGCGCAGAGGTCCATTCTTTGATATAATAGATATAAGAATCTTTGTAAGGGGAAACAGATGCACTCACTTCGTTTTCAATCTGTCTTTGACATTATCGGACCAGTTATGATTGGCCCATCAAGTAGCCATACTGCTGGAGCTGTTCGCATCGGGAAAATCGTCTCTTCCATCTTTGATGATACGCCGACAGAAGTCGAATTCCAATTATTTAACTCATTTGCCAAAACCTACCGTGGTCATGGAACTGACCTCGCTCTCGTCGCTGGTATATTAGGTATGGATACAGACGATCCCGACATTCCAAATAGCCTAGAGATTGCCCATAAACGCGGTATCAAGATTGTCTGGACCATTCAGAAAGACAGCAACGCTCCTCATCCTAACACCACTAAAATTACTGTGAAGAATGAACACAAGTCCATCAGTGTGACAGGAATTTCCATCGGTGGGGGAAATATCCAGGTTACGGAGCTTAACGGCTTTGCTGTCTCTCTCAACATGAACACACCAACCATTATTATCGTGCATCAGGATGTTCCGGGTATGATTGCCCATGTTACTGAAGCCCTCTCTCGTTTTGATATCAATATCGCTCAGATGAATGTGACTCGAGAAAAAGCTGGAGAAAAAGCCATCATGATTATCGAAGTCGATAGTCGAAGTTGCGAAGAGGCGATTGAAGAAATCCGAAAAATCCCTCATCTCCACAATGTCAATTTCTTTAAGTAGGAGGAAACATGTTTTATTCTATCAAAGAATTGGTTGAGCAAGCAGATCTAGACTTCCAAGGAAATGTCGCAGAACTCATGATTGCGACAGAATATCAACTAACCGGTCGAGAACGGCCAGAAGTTCTCCTCCTCATGGAACGCAATCTAGAAGTCATGAAAGCCTCTGTCGAGCTCGGTCTCAGTGAAAATAAATCCCGTAGTGGCCTAACGGGCGGAGACGCGGCTAAACTAGACCGCCATCTCAAAAGTGGCAAGGCCTTGTCGGACTTTACCATCCTATCAGCAGTCCGTAATGCCATCGCGGTCAATGAACACAATGCGAAGATGGGCTTGGTCTGCGCTACTCCAACCGCAGGAAGTGCCGGCTGTCTGCCAGCCGTTCTCACTGCTGCTATCCAAAAATTAGACCTTAGCCACGAAGAACAGCTAGATTTCCTCTTTGCTGCTGGTGCCTTTGGACTAGTCATCGCAAACAATGCCTCTATCTCAGGCGCTGAAGGTGGCTGTCAGGCCGAGGTTGGCTCTGCCTCTGCCATGAGTGCCGCAGCCTTGACCTTGGCTGCAGGTGGAAGCCCCTATCAGGCTAGTCAAGCCATCGCCTTTGTCATTAAAAATATGCTGGGCCTCATCTGCGACCCCGTCGCTGGTTTGGTCGAAGTTCCCTGTGTTAAGCGAAATGCCATGGGAGCCAGCTTTGCCTTTATCGCAGCAGACATGGCCTTGGCAGGTATCGAGTCTAAGATTCCTGTTGACGAAGTCATCGATGCCATGTACCAAGTCGGATCGAGCCTTCCAACTGCCTTTCGTGAAACGGCTGAAGGTGGACTCGCAGCTACCCCGACTGGTCGCCGCCTTCAAAAGGAAATCTTCGGAGAATAAGCTTATCTATATCTATTAGGAGAAACTATGCCCTCTATCTCAGCAATCTTTTTTGATTTGGACGGAACCCTGGTTGACAGTTCCATCGGGATCCACAATGCCTTTACCCATACCTTTAAAGAGCTAGGAGTTCCTAGCCCTGATGCCAAAACCATTCGTGGTTTCATGGGACCACCCCTTGAAAGTAGTTTTGCAACATGTCTTCCCAAGGAACAAATCCCAGAGGCTGTGCAGATATACCGCTCTTACTACAAGGAAAAAGGCATCCACGAAGCGCAACTCTTCCCCCGAATAACGGAATTACTCCAAGAACTTTCACAAAGCTACCCTCTCTACATCACTACAACAAAGAATACTCCTACTGCTCATGATATGACTAAAAATCTGGGAATCCATCATTTTTTTGATGGCATTTACGGCTCTAGTCCTGAAACGCCACATAAGGCGGATGTCATCCGTTACGCCTTGCAAACGCATCAACTCCCTGCAGACCAAGTCCTCATCATCGGGGACACCAAGTTTGATATGATCGGAGCTCAAGAAACTGGTATTAAAAAGTTTGCTGTTACTTGGGGATTTGGAGAAGAAGCTGATTTACTCAGCTATCAGCCTGACTGGATTGCCCATACCATTGATGATATCATTAGCCAGCTCTAACCATACAAAAATACTCCTAACACTAGTGAACTAGGTTGAGGAGTATTTTTTATATATTGTTACTATCAGAAGGAATCAACTCCATGCTTAAGCAGTAATTTGATCCTGTTCTTCAGTATCTGTATCTTCATCCTTCTTACTTGGCCAAGCAAGCATGACAATAAGAGCAATCGGTCCAGCAATAGGAACCAAAGCAATGAAGATAAAGGCCCAGTGGAAACCAGCGTCTCGTAAGCAGCGAAGCGACTCAGCCGCTTTAAAATAGAGTAGAAATATCTTAATATTTTCGTACCATTTCTTCAAACTGAGAGTCTTCAGTGTTCTCTTTATTTGTTTCACTATTCTCTATCACTTTTTCTCCAAATCGTTGACTTGGCATAGCGAGCATAACGAGCAGTGTTATTGCACCCAAAGGAACAAATACAATAAAAATATAGGCCCAATGGATACCCACATCTCGTAAGCGACGTACTATCAGTGCTAGTAGAGGAACAAACTCTACTATAAACAAAATAATACACATACTGAAGACCGCAATATTCCTGATGGCTTTATCAGATTCTACTCCAGTAAAAAGTGAGTAGTAGGCGGGCAAGAAAATTATCATATTTAGTAGCCAAACCCACCAAAATTCTGGACGTGTGGAACGACCAGAAAAATTTGCATAGCCTTTGAAAAAACTCCTAATAGCACTCAGCATACAAAAAATCTCCTTTTGATTTTAATACTTATTTCGCAAAGTTATGTTACCAGCTTAAAAAAGAGGTAGTTTTTAGATTGTCTGAAATCACTCTCCTGATAGATTACATAACATCGTCCCTTGAATAGTTGCGCTTATTAAACCTTTGAAAGATCCGATGTTCTCTACTCTCTATTTATAAAAACCAGCTTTCTGATTTCCTCAGAAAACTGGCGATAGTTGTTTCATTATGAAGGTAGATGAACACTCTTACTCAGCATGAGTTGTTTCATTTGCAAAGGAAATAATTGCTTCTTTGAGCTCATCTCCACTGAGTGAACGGAACTCTTCAATCTTTTGATCAATCGCTTCTAGCGGCATGACATTTACCTTACCAACGAAAATCTTGTCCATGACTTGGTTATCAACCAATTCGGTCGAAACTAAGAGTTCTTCATAGAGTTTTTCACCCGGGCGGATACCGACCTCAACGATTGGAATTTCACTTTCCGTGTGCCCGCTTAGAAGGACCATTTTCTTAGCCAAGTCATAGATCTTAACTGGTTTACCCATATCGAGGATAAAGACTTCTCCGTCCTTGGCATAAGCGCCAGCATGGATTACTAGACGGCTAGCCTCTGGAATGGTCATGAAGTAACGTGTCATACGGAAGTCTGTCACCGTTACAGGACCGCCTTCAGCAATCTGACGTTCAAAGACAGGAATCACACTACCACGACTACCCAGAACATTCCCAAAACGGACTGCACAGTAGGTTGATTTGCTACGTTGGTTAAAGCCAGTGACAATCAATTCTGCCACGCGCTTAGTCGCACCCATAACATTCGGTGGATTGACCGCCTTGTCAGTCGAAATCATAACCATCTTAGGTACTTTGGCCTCATCAACAGCCTTGGCAACATTGTAGGTACCGAGGATATTGTTCTTGAAGGCTTCTTTTGGATTGCGCTCCATCATCGGAACGTGTTTGTGGGCTGCAGCATGGTAAACAATGGCTGGTTTGTACTGCTCAAACACCTGCAAGAGACGGTCATAGTCCTGAATATCCGCAATAACAGGAACATAATCAATTCCTTGGAATGTACGGATCAATTCATGATAAACGAGATAGATTGAGTTTTCACCATGTCCAAGCAAGACGATACGCTCGGGATTGAAGCGACTAACCTGACGACAAATCTCCGAACCAATCGAACCACCTGCCCCTGTCACCAGGATAGTCTTACCTGTAATCTCAGTACCCAGACGCGATTCGTCGAGACGAATCTCCTGACGCCCCAAAAGGTCTGTGATATCAATTTTTTGGAAACCACTACCTGGTTGATGGAGCCCTTGAACGACTGTCTCAACCTTAGGCATCTTGTAACATTTGACGCCTAGCTTATTACACATCTGCAAGATGCGTTCGTACTCTGAAGGGTCAAGCGAAGGGATGGCTACGATGACACGCTCGATTTGGTGACGTTTAGCCAATTCAGGCAGATTGTCATAGGAGCCCAAAACTGGGATTCCACCTAGTTTTTGTCCCTTTTTCTTTTCATCGTTATCCAAAATACCCACTAGCTCAAGGTCGCTAGTTGGATGTTGGTAGCTGTTCATAAAGAGGGCGCCACCATCACCAGCACCAATCAAGAAGGTACGACGATGTTCACCATCTCCACTACCTTGCTTGCGCTTAGAATAAATCAGCTGCCAAGTGATACGAGGAAGCAAGATGAGGAACGTACTCAACAAAATGAAGAGTACGATGAAACGGATAGAAAACAATGGAAGAAAGGCATAGCAGATTCCATAAGAAAGAACACTGCTGAGCATCACTCCGAAAAAGATTTTCATGAAATCCGTAATCTTGCTATAACGACTAATACTAGCATTGAGCCCCCAAAATGCAATCATGATTTGATAGAGGAGGAAGGCTAAAAGAGTGTAGATCACGTAATCCACAGGCGCAGGATTTATAAGGCCATAAAACAAGATATAAGATACGATGATGGAAACCACCATACTCAAAATATCGAATATCCCCCAAAACACTTGTTTTTGCTGTTTGTTTAAAATTTCAACCAGATCAATCACATAATCTGTTAGTTTTTTATTCATAGGAATTTACTCCCCCTTAAAAGAGTCAGATGATACTGTTGTTATGATAACCTGAATCATTCAGTCTATCGGGGCTTACTTTCTCTTTCTTAAAAGTTTGACGAAGATAAACTGACGTACAAAACCTGGACAAAGTGCAACAATTGCCTGAATGGCTACACTTTTAGCATATTCCATGTAAGAAATTTGCCCTCGCTCGAGCATCCTTTGGCGAGCTTGACGATAGAGTTTAAAGTAACGCAAGCCACCTCGACGCTCAAACATCCCTGCACCGACACGAACCTTACACAAGATTTGATCTAGGTT
The DNA here is from genome assembly GCA_963515155.1 of Streptococcus oralis. Taxonomy (GTDB): domain Bacteria; phylum Bacillota; class Bacilli; order Lactobacillales; family Streptococcaceae; genus Streptococcus; species Streptococcus oralis_CW. The sequence goes on from CAUPXG010000003.1 coordinate 52,354, forward strand.
CCCAGTCTTGGCACCTGCAGCAATCATATTGAGCCAAAGGAGGTCATCCTCCATGTAAAGGCCATCTTCATAGTTGCCCGCCTTGAGGACCATGCCCTTTTTGAACATGACTGTCATATGGTTAAAGGCGCTTCTCATTCTCTGATAAGCCACAATGTCTGCGTGCTGAGTTGGAACACGACGATAAGACACAATCTCATCTGGATTATCAATGAACTCTGCGATATGCCCGCCTAAGAGATCGAGATCTTCTTTCTCCATTAGCTGAAGCTGTTTCTCAAAACGATCCGGAACGGCTAAATCATCCGTATCCATGCGAGCAATAATGTCATACTGGCACTGTAAAACACCGTATCGAAGAGCCAAGCCTAAACCTTGGTTTTGTTCTAAGGGGCACCGTTTAACTGGAATGTCTGACTGAGCTTCCACTTCATCTAGCACCTGATAGAGTTCGGGTGTGAGCGGCCCATCCTCAACAAGAACAAGTTCGCTCGGTTTCAAGGTCTGGTTTTGAACACTTTTGATAGCATCTCTTAAAAACGTCGGATTTTCCTTTACATAGACCGACATCAAGACGCTGATTTTTTGCTTTTCAGGCACAGTTTTTCTCCAATGTATAGATTTCCTTCCACTATTTTATCACAAATTCTCCTAGTTTCCTATTTTTATATCAAATCAAGGAAAATTCTAGTAAAGAAATCTGTCCCTTTTCACTTTATTTTCACTTCCATTGATTGATCTGTCTTGGCTGTCATTACTTGACATTATAAGGAAAAAACTTTAAAATAAGCTGTTATTAAAATCATCCTATCGAGGTTTTCATGAAAAAACAATCGCTCTTTTTTGTTCTAGGAATTGTCTTAATCGGGACCGTTTTACGTTCTCCCTTTACTGCTCTACCAACTATTTTAGGAGATATCGCTCGGGGACTAGGAGTGGAGGTTAGCTCTCTTGGGATTTTAACCAGTCTCCCTCTCTTGATGTTTGCTCTTTTCTCTGCTTTTGCAAGCCGCTTGGCACAAAAAATCGGGTTGGAACATCTCTTTACTTACTGTCTCCTCCTCTTAACTGTTGGCTCTGTCATTCGGATTCTCAATCTTCCCCTTCTCTATCTAGGAACTCTAATCATCGGAGCAAGCATTGCGATCTTCAATGTACTCCTCCCAAGTATGATCCAGGCAAATCAGCCTCAAAAGATTAGTTTCCTAACAACTCTCTATGTCACTGCTATGGGAATTTCGACAGCCATCGCTTCATATCTTTCGGTCCCTATCACCCAAGCTAGTTCTTGGAAAGGTCTCATCCTCGTTCTCAGCTTTCTCTGTCTGGTCACTCTGCTAGTCTGGTTACCAAATCATCGCCACAACCACCACCTAGAAAGCAAAAAAGAAAAGCAAGTCAAAGAAAAGATTCTAAAAAGTAAAGATGTCTGGGCTATCATTGTCTTTGGTGGTCTTCAGTCCTTACTCTTTTATACAAGCATGACCTGGTTGCCAACTATGGCTATTAGTGCTGGTCTTTCTAATAGTGATGCGGCTCTTCTGGCTTCTATCTTCTCGCTGATCAGCATTCCTTTTTCAATGACTGTTCCAAGTCTGACAACTCGTCTGTCAGATGGTCATCGTCGAATCATGCTGGCAATTATCTCTATCGCTGGTATGATAGGAATTGCCATGCTCTTGTATCCAGCCAATAATTTCCTCTACTGGTTAGTTGTCCATCTCTTGATTGGAACGGCCTGCAGTGCCCTCTTCCCCTACCTCATGGTTTGCTTTTCTCTTAAAACCAGTTCTCCTGAAAAGACAGCTCAGCTATCAGGACTAGCGCAAACAGGGGGCTACATCTTGGCGGCCTTTGGTCCTGCCTTGTTTGGTTATAGTTTTGAACTTTTCCAATCTTGGATCCCAGCTGTCCTTGCCCTTCTAGTCATCGATATCCTCATGACCATCTCACTCTTTATGGTGGATCGGGCTGATAACATCCTCTAAACTTCTAGTTTATACTAGGAGTTTTTTTATATGCAAAATTTTTACACATATTTCTTGACAGGGCTTTCATATTGAGATACAATATATTTGAAAAGAGCATATATAAAATTTTTATATAATATAAAGGAGGTTTCCCATGTACTTCCCAACATCCTCTGCCTTGATCGAGTTTCTCATCTTGGCTGTACTGGAGCAGGGGGATTCTTATGGTTATGAGATTAGCCAAACCATTAAACTCATCGCCAATATCAAAGAATCTACGCTCTATCCCATTCTCAAAAAATTGGAAGCCAGTGGCTTTCTGACCACCTACTCTAGAGAGTTTCAGGGGCGTATGCGCAAATACTACTCCTTGACTAATCGGGGCGTAGAGCAGCTCATTACTCTAAAGGAAGAGTGGACGCTCTATACCGACACCGTCAACGGCATCATAGAAGGGAGTATCCGCCATGACAAGAACTGACTATCTGACTCAGTTAGAAACCTATCTCCATAAACTACCTGAAGCTGACCGCATCGAAGCCATGGACTACTTTAAGGAACTATTTGACGATGCAGGTCCAGAGGGCGAAGAAGAACTCATTGCCAGTCTGGGAACACCAAAAGAAGCGGCTCATGATGTCCTCTCTAACCTCCTCGACAAGAAAGTCAATGAGGCACCCGCTCAAAAGAATGACCGCCAACTCCTACATATTGCCCTCTTGGCCTTACTAGCAGCCCCTATCGGCATTCCTGTTGGAATTGCAATTATCTTAACCATTATCGGGCTTTTTATCGCAGCCGCCTCCGTCATTCTAGCATTCTTTACCGTCTCTGTGACAGGTATCCTACTGGGCGGACTCTTTATCGTAGAGAGCTTTAGTGTCCTAGTCGAAGCCAAATCTGCCTTTATCTTGATTTTCGGGGCTGGTTTGCTTGCTATCGGTGCTTCTTCTCTTGTTCTATTAGGCATCTCCTATGTAGCTCGTTTCTTTGGGCTCCTGATCGTCCGCTTGGTGCAATGGATTCTTAAAAAAGGAAAGAGAGGTGACAGACATGCGTAAATTGACGAAAGGGTTTCTCATTTTTGGTGTGGTTTCTACAATCCTCGGTTTTATCATGATCATTGTAGGTGCCCAGTCCAATGGTATTCAAAGTTTGCTTGCCATGTCAAAAGACCCCATCTATGACAATCGTACCGAAGAAGTGACCTTTGGAAATGAAGTGGAAAAACTTGATCTAGCCCTTGAAGAACATAGCCTGACCATCACAGAGTCTGTAGATGACAAGATCCACATCAGCTATCATCCGTCAGTATCTGGCCGTCACGATTTGACTACTGGCATGAGTGACAAAACACTGAGCGTCACTGACAAACAAGCCTCCCAACATCGTTTTCTCGGCTCAGGAATCGAAGGCCTACTTCGTATCGCTAGCAACTATTCTAATCGTTTTGACGAAGTCGTTCTCTCCCTACCTAAAGGAAGAAAGCTACAAGCTATCACCGTCTCAGCCAATCGTGGACAAACCAATATTCGTCAAGCCAATCTTGAAAATGCGACAATCAAAACAAAAGGCTATCTCTTAAGACTAACAGAAAGTTCTATCAAGAACAGTTCACTGACGGCACCTCATATCATCAATATCTTTGATGCCGAATTGACAGATAGTCAGGTCAAGACGGAGGGAGCACACATCTATGCTGAGAATATCCAAGTTCACGGCAAGGTCGAGCTAGAGGCTTATTCAACTCTACAACTCATTCTCTCCCAGAAAGAGACCGACCGTATCAATCTAGATATTTCTTCTCAGCATGGCGGTATCTATCGTAAACCCAAAGAAGAACATCGTGGACAAAAAGAGAATGAACTTGCCAACCCTTATAAAACGGAAAGAGCAGATATCAAGGACCTGCTCATTGCAAAAGCCAACCAGGATATCTACCTACCTAAAGAAGAGTACTCTTCTCCATCTAGAAACCATTGACAAAAACGCTTTCATCTGCTAGGCTAAAGATAGAAAACGACCATAAAAAGGAGGTTCCACCATGACACAAGAATGGTTTGAAAGTGCCGATCTTGAGAAGAAATCACCTCAGACAAAATCAGAAATCCAGCCCAACGAGCCTGAGACTTCAGAAACTGTGGAGACCGAACTACAAGTAAGCCAAGAAACATCTGTCTCACCTAAAGAGTCGGAAACGCATGAGGAGGAAACTCCCGAAATGACTGAGGAAACCCAAACCGAGGAAGAGGGAGAAGGGAAAACTGAAGAGGAACACAAGCAAGAAAACCCTGCAAAAGAGAAAAGTATCCTCAGCAAGGCTTTAGAAAGCCCCTATATCCCAGATATTGACCCTCGTAAAACAGCCAGATTCAAAGAAGAAATCGCACTGTTTTGGACTTGGCTGCTGGATGCTATCCAAGAACCAACTGCCAGCAAGAATACGGACCAAAAGCATCGTTACAGTGTCTTTGCCCTGCTCACCTTGCTGTCGTCAATCAACCTTTTCTTTAGTATCTATCATATCAAGCACCTCTACTACGGCTATATGGCCTCTATTGCCAATAGTTTACCTAACCAGCTCCCACCTTTAGATCTCTTTGCTGGACTTTCTATCTTGGTCGCTAGCGCTCTATTTTACTTTTCCATCATTTTGGGAGGCTTTACTGTCCGACGTGTACTGGACCAGGAGAGCGACTTCACATTCCAAGAAGCTTGCGATCGTTACAGCCGACTCTTTGCTATCCCGCTTGTCTTAACGGCTCTAGCAAGTTTCTTTGCACTTTTTGGCGGCTTGCGATTCGCTGGCATCCTCACTCTTCTAAGCATGGCCATCTTTGCCCTTGGAAATCTCTTTGTGATTAGCAAGCCAAGTAAGACCAGTAGCCTTGACCCATTTTATCGTTTCTTGTTAGCTGTCTTACTTGATGGCGCTATTCTCTTACCCTTCTTCATTGCAGAGCTCGCGCTGACAGTTGACTACCTTCGCATCCTGACCTTCTTTTAACCAAAATCCCTGCCATTTGTTAATGACAGGGATTTTTATGCTTACTCTTTTTTAAACAAGGCTTACTCGATGCTTGCCAATCCTTCAAAATCTTGTCCTAGGATGGGTTGTACTTCTAATTGATTGGCATCTAGTTGGTGGTAAAATTCTGTTGGTAGTGACTCTAGGAATCTTGCATAGTCCAAGCGAGCGATGGATTCGTAGTCTTCGGCTTTTGAACCATCACCAGAAATCGCCACTAGGTCAATCTCCCAAACAAGCTCCTTGCCTGCCAGCTGCTCGGTATAAGGAGCTGGTACAAAGGGTTCCTTTGGCAAAATTGTCTTGACTCCCTGGGCTAGGTGATAGATACCGTGCACCTTGCCTTGAGCGTCTGGGTAAAATTTTACACTGGCAAGGTAGGCATCAGATCCTTGAACCTTCTTGACCAGCTCTTCAAAATGTGCCAATCCATCCTCAGCCAAAAAGCTCTCGAGGTATTCCTTGTTGAGATAGATAGGGGACAAGAGACCTTGGCAGTATACTAGACGAACCGCCTTATCCGCTAGATAATGCTTGACCGTTTGTCGGAAATAGGTTTCAAAGTCAAACCCTTCTAGCCCTTCTACTGCCTCACCCAACTTGTTTGATAGGGCTTGGAGGAGAGCTTCTACAATCTCCCAGTCCGCTCTAGTAAGGAAGTCTGGAATCACCACTTGATAGCCTTTTCGACTATCCGCATAGTTCACCTTGAAGAGAAATTGCGACTGACCTACAATCCCACACTCCATGTACTCGAGACGATTGAGGGGCTGACGGAGATAGACGGCATCATAACTATGCGACTCCAAGCCCTCCACCAAGGCCAAGATGGACTTGGCAGTCAAGACCTCCTGTTGTCCTAGGATGCTTTCTTTATTTGGGATAAAAAATGTTTTCGCCATAACCGGCCTCCTTTGAAATCGTTTACATATAGTATAACCTATTTTCCTGAAAGATACAGAAACAAACTTTAGATTTTTAGATAAAAAGCATAGAAAAACAGCCCCTGAAAATTGCTTGACATTCAGCAGACTAAAAGTAATCGGTATTCACAAACCCTAGAAATGCAATAAAGACGACCAAAGGAATCGTCTTTATTTAAGGTAAGTATTTCTTTATAATCTCATATATCTTTTTAATTTGCTTATCAATTTAATTGCCTATATGTTCCTTCTTAGCATCATTTCTTCGTATAGGATTTATTTTCATAAAATCTTGCTAATTAAAGTCACAAAATCAATACATATTCTGAGAATATATCTGAATTTCATAAAAAGGCAATGAATAAACTTCTAAGAAAGCAAGACTCATTCTGAGCTCTTCTTACTTTTTATCCTGCTGCGTCAGCTCCTGATTGTAGGACAAGGCTAGCTTGATCCAGTAAGACAGTTCTTTTTGTGCTTCACCATCTAAATCAATATAGCCATGATAAAGCCTACCCTTCATTAAAGTCACACTGGCACCATTTTTAGGCAGGACCTGCTTTTCCATTTCCTTACCAATGCGGACCATGACAAGCTCTTGACTTCTCGAACTCACAGTAACGGTCATCTTACCACGGACCATAAAAGCCAAACCACCAAACATCTTCTTCTCTTCTACCTCTTCTTCAAAAACATGAGGAGGAAGTTCAGTAGCTAAAATGGCACGGACTTGCTGGGCTAGGGATTCACTATAAGCCATCCTTCTACCTCATTTCATCACATCCCAGCCGATGCCAAAACGGTCAATCAAGCGACCATAAAACTCTGCGAAAGCTTGTTCCTCTAAAGGATAGAGAATTTGTCCACCTTCAGCAAGTTTGGCAAAGAGCTCATCGGCTTCTTCTCTACTGTCTGGGCTCAGAACTAACCATTGATTGGGCTGATGATTGCTAGGAATAGATAGGTCGTTAAAAATGCCTACATCTTCACCATTCAGGGTTAAGTTTTCCGTATCTAAGGCAATCCAGGCAAGCTTATCCCGTTTTGCTGCAGGAAGGTCAGCTGGATCCATCATCTCACTGGCTCGGGCAAGTCCCTTTATCTCTGTCTGAAAAAGATCTGCATAAAAACGAAAAGCTTCTTCGGCCTGACCATTAAAACTTAAAAACACGTCTAATTTCATTATTGTTCCTCCAATTTTTTATATCTGAGAATAAATCTCTAGTATCAGTTTATCAATTAGGATAAAAATTTTCTTATTCTCAATTGCGCTTGTTTGGCTAGGGAACGCATGATTAAAACTGGAAGATTAACTGTAATAGGTGGATCGCTGGGCAAGGGCCTGCGCATGCTGATTTCCTCCTGATAGATGCTATCGCCTGAAAAAGTGAGAGGCTCATCGCTGCCCCAGCGAAAGTTATGCTTCAAGACATAGTTTTTAGTTAGGCGTAAATCCTCCAGCAATTCACAGGCCAAAAGATAGTAGTGGCCATCCGGTACATTTTCAAAAGTAAACCGTCTCTCCTGACTCAGTGCTACTCCGATAACTGGCTCTTCTTTAGGTATGCGGGTTTTAAAAAGCCCGATACAGCTAATGCGTGGTTCATACCCCTCAGGATAAGATAGCGCCACAGTCAGCCTATTGCCACTTTTACAGTCGGGATCCTGATGTAACAAAGCTCCCTTCTCATCCAGCTGTTTTACCATAAAATCATAAGCCTTGGTTGATTCCTGGTAATATTTTTTAGGCGAAAGTCCAGTATGCCGCTTAAAAGTATTGGAAAAACTGCCTAGACTATCATAACCAGCTTCCATAGAGGTCTCGGTCACATTTTGCCGGCTTTCTACAATCTCCTGAATCCCTTTTTCCATCTTAAGAGCTTCCACATATTGCTTGATAGAAAAGCCCATCTTTTTCTTGAAAGTTCTGGATAGATGGGAAGGGCTATAATGGAAATGCTGAGCCAAATCGGTCAGACTCAGCTCTTCATCTGCATGCTGACGCAGATAGGCTGCCACTTCTTCCATGATAGCTTTAGACATAGACATGCTCCTTTCCCATTTATTTAAGTTCATTATATCACATCAAAAAGAAAGGACAAAAAATCGAAACCTTAATAATGAAAATCTAAGCTTCAAATAAATAATGAAAAAACTTTAGACGCTTGAAGCATCTAAAGTTTTTGGTATTTACTCTACGATTACTGAGCTACCACTGTTTCCAAGCTTTCACCGATAGCGGCTAGGCGCTCGATTACTTCTGCTTGTGTCAATTCATTTTCTGAAACATAGCGGTTGCGTGGGTGAACACGGCACTCGTGTGAGCATCCACGAAAGTACTTGTCTTCATTTTCTTCTGATGTTAAGATACGACGGTTACAGAAGGGATTTCCACAGTTGACATAGCGTTCACATGGCGTTCCATCAAACCAGTCTTTTCCTACGATGGTTGGGTTAACATGGTTAACATCTACGGCAATACGCTCGTCAAAGACGTACATTTTCCCATCCCAAAGCTCGCCTTGAACTTCTGGGTCTTTACCGTAGGTTGCGATTCCTCCGTGCAATTGGCCAACATCTTTGTAGCCTTCACGGACCATCCAGCCTGAGAATTTCTCACAGCGAACTCCACCTGTACAGTAAACCACGACACGCTTGTCCATGAATTTTTCCTTGTTGTCACGGACCCATTGTGGCAACTCACGGAAGTTGCGGATGTCTGGGCGGATAGCACCGCGGAAATGTCCTAGGTCGTACTCGTAATCGTTACGTGTGTCAAGAACCACTGTATCTTCGTCAAGAAGGGCTTCTTTGAACTCTTTTGGAGACAAGTAAGCACCTGTTGTTTCAAGTGGATTGATGTCGTTGTCAAAGTCGTTGTCTTCCAAACCAAGGTGGACAATCTCTTTCTTGTAGCGAACAAACATCTTCTTGAAGGCTTGTTCACTTTCTTCGTCAATCTTGAACCAGAGGTCTTCCATGCCTGGGAGGCTGTGAACATAGTCCATGTATTTTTGAGTTGTTTCGTAGTCACCTGAAACAGTCCCGTTAATTCCCTCGTCAGCGACTAGGATACGGCCTTTGACACCGATTGATTTACAGAAAGCCAAGTGGTCTGCCGCAAATTGCTCTGCGTTTTCAATTGGAGTATAAAGGTAGTAAAGTAAGACACGAATATCTTTTGCCATAAGATTTGTTCTCTTTTCTATTCTTAAATTTTCAGAATTTTTCATTCAACTATACTAGTATACCCACTTGGGAAAACGAATGCAATTTATTTGACCGGAAATTATATAGAGAGACCTGCCCTTGCACTTTATCAGTAACCATAGCGAATCGCAGATAATTCTCTCAATTTTTTGATTTGCTTAGCTTGACTTTCTGACAGAATCAGCTTATTGTCAATCAATACACGCGCAAGGTCGATATTCATTTGACTCAGGACAAATGGAGTAGAGGTCCCACCGTCCTTCAGCTGACTCTTATAAACAGCTAATTGATTTTTCAAGGAAGAAAGTTGAGACGCATCCTTTATATCTTCCAATAGATGATCTATGATAGTCATCGCTTCACAACACCTTTCTCTACCTCCGGTAAACCATTTTAATGGTGTCATTCTCATTTTCCTCCTGAAACTCACTTATAAATTGAAAAACTATAATTCCTAACTCGCGCCAGTGTTTTACCCAAACACCCTATGTAAAAAAGTCAGCAAAAATGGCAAGGTCGCTACAATATTATTGATCACATGCACCGCATAGGAAGGATAAATGCTCTTGGTATAGCGGGTCAAACCAGCAAAGATGATTCCAACTGTTGCAAAGACGAAGATATCTAACAGACTAGGCAGGCTTGAAAAATGAGGGAGAGCAAATAAAATAGAAGGAAGAAGCAAATCAAGACCAAATCGCGAATGCTTAAAGAAAGCGTGTTGCAGTAATCCTCTATAGATTAACTCTTCCATCAGTGGAACCAGAAAGAACAGGGCTATATAAATACCTAGCTCGGCAAAGTTAGTCCCACTATAACCAATCAATACAGCCCAACCTTCAGCAGTTGACTGAACATGTCTAGCTGTTTGAATATTAAAAAATATATGAGCTACCGCTACTAGGACTGTTAGGATTGAATACCAGAGCCATTTTTTTCTCGAGACGCGGAAGAGATAACCATGACCTGTCTTAAGTAGAATCCCAATCATGACTCCACTAAATAGCAAACTCAGGATATTTTGAATCCAGAAGAAATTTCCTATCTGAGAAGAAAATTGCCAATAGTTTTGGACAATAAGCGTCAGCTGAGAAAGGCCAAATACGAAAAATAGGTAAGTGAAGACAGCACTCATTTTGAATAGAAGTTGATACTTTTTCATGATAGACCTCCTGTAGATACATGTGTATCACATCGTCGAAACGCTTAAAACTACTATTTTCTTTTTTTCATCCTAAAAATCACTACCTCCCCTAGAGAACTAAGGAAGGCAGTGATCACATTTTTAGGAATTAGGAATGAATACACGAAATCAATCGAGCTTATGATTTTTTGTTTTTCAAAAATTCGTCGTATTGTTTTTGCATTTCGTTCAATACTTTTTCGTAGGCACCTTCAGATTTTAATTTTTCCATCAATTCTGGGATTGCTTTATCTGGGTCTACAGTACCAGTGTTGATAGCTGTATCGAATTGTTGCATTGTGTTAGAGATTGCTGAAATTTCAGATTTGACACTGTCAGTGTTAAAGATAAATCCAAGTGCTGGAGATTCCTTAGCTTCTGCCAATTGTTTCTTAGAATCTTCGATTTGTTGATCTGTAACGTTTTCGTTGATGTAAAGGATCCAGTTGTTACCAGTGTTCCAACCTGACATGTGAGTGTTTCCTTTGTATCCATCAAGGACGCGGACACGGTTTTCTTTACCTTCAACTTTTTCCCAGTTCTTGCCTTCTGGACCGTAAACAAGACCGTTCAAGAGTTCTGGGTTAGTGTTCAAGAGGTTCAACACTTCCATTGATTTTTCTTTGTTCTTAGAGTTGTTTGAGATGACAAAGTTAGCAACTTGTGTTGTTTGGTTTTTCTTGATAAAGTTAGTGATTGGTTTGATTTGGATGTCTTTGTTCGCAACACGTGAGAGCAAGCTGTTACCGTAGTCAGCTGGTCCTACTGTTTCTTCACGAACGAACCAAGTATCTTGTTGAAGGTCAAATGAAGTGTCGCTTGTTGCTACGTCTTTTGGAATGTATCCAGCTTCATAGAATTTGTGAAGAGTCTTCAAGTGTTCTTTGAAACGAGGCACTTCGTAACGGTTTACAATCTTAGTAGTGTCTCCTTCAAGGTCGATAACGAATGGAAGTCCGTTTGGTACTGGGTAGTCAAAGTTATCAGATGGGATAAAGTTCTTCGTAACCGCAAATGGTACTACGTCTGGAGCTTTTTCTTTGATTTGTTTCAAGACTGGCTCAAGTGTTTCGTATGAAGTTACACCTGAAATATCGATACCGTATTTAGCAAGAAGAGTTCCGTTGAAGGCAAAGTTTTGAGATGATGCAACGTTAGCTGCAACTGGTACTGCATAGATCTTACCGTTTACAGTGTTCCCTTTGATGTAAGCTGGGTCAAGTGCTTTGTAAAGCTCTGCTCCTTCTTTTTTATACAATTCTGTCAAGTCAGCATAAGCACCTTTTTGAGCATTTACGACATAGTTAGATGCAAATGCGATATCATAGTTTTCACCAGATGATGTGATAACTGACATTTTCTTATCATAGTCACCCCATCCGAGGTATTGGATATCCAATTTAGCACCGACTTTTTCTTCGATGATTTTGTTTGCATTTTCTAGCAATTCATCCAAGTTGTCTGGTTTGTCACCGATTTGGTACATTTTGATTACAGGTTTTTCACCTGAAGCAGTATCAGCAGCTTTTTTGTTATTACCTGTAAGGTTTCCACAAGCAGCAAGACCAGCAGCCAAAGCGACTACGCTAGCAGATGCAAAAGCATATTTTTTCCAGTTTTTCATGATAAAAACTCCTTTTTTTATTTTTAAACTTATAAACGATTTAATAATTTGTAACTTCAGTCACTAAGATGAAGTTGGGAAGGGAGAAACGGTGTTTCTCAGCAAGTGCTATTCTTTCACACCACCGATGGTCAAACCTTTAACAAAGTAGCGTTGGAAGAATGGATACAGAATCGCGATTGGAAGGGTTGCAACAACAACCATGGCCATACGACCTGTTTCTTTCGGTAGAGCAACTCCCAGTTGGCCAGATAGACCGACTGCTTTTGCAATGTAGTCCATATTTTGTTGGATTTGCATAAGCAAATATTGCAATGGATACAAGTTGTCACTCTTGATATAAAGAAGGGCGTTGAACCAGTCGTTCCAGAAACCAAGAGCTGTCAAAAGCGTGATGGTTGCGATACCTGGAAGTGACAATGGCAAACAGATCTGGAAGAAGATCCGAGCTTCACTGGCACCATCAATACGAGCAGATTCGAGAATGGCTTCTGGAATGGTCTTCTTGAAGAAGGAACGCATCAAGATGATGTTGAATGGTGAGAGGAGCATTGGAACAATCAAGGCCCAAACGGTATCACCCAGTTGAAGCAGGCGAGTTACCACAATATAGCCCGGTACCAAACCAGCATTGAACAACATACTAAGAAGAGCGAAGATCGTGAAGAATCTGCGGTACTTAAAGGTTGTCCGTGAGATGGCGTAGGCATAAGTGGTTGTAATGAAGACGTTGGTCACTGTTCCGACTACAGTTACAAAAACTGAGATAAAGAGCGCTTGGAGGATCTTATCTTTAAACTGAGCCAAGAACTGGAATCCGTCTACACCAAACTTCGAAGGGAAAAAGCTATATCCATACTGGAGGATGCTCTTTTCGTCTGTCACCGAAATGATGATAACGAAGATAAAGGGCAAGATACAAGAAAGAGCAATCAAACCAGAGATGATACTAAAGAAGATATCTGCTTTCTTACTGAAGGAGTGAATGCCGACATTATCGATTTTTTCTTTTTTAATTTTCTTTTCTGCCATATTCTCCTCCTTTCTAGAACAAAGCTGAGTTTGGATCGACTCGTCTTGCAAGCAAGTTTGATAGGATAACCAGAATCAAACCGACAACGGATTGGTAAAGACCGGCTGCTGAAGCCATACCGATATCTGCTGTCTGAGTCAAACCATTAAAGACATATACGTCCAAAACGTTGGTTACATTGTAAAGCTGACCAGCATTGTGTGGAATTTGATAGAAGAGACCAAAGTCTGCACGGAAGATATTTCCGACTGCAAGGATGGTCAATACAGTTACAAGTGGAGTCAACTGAGGAATGGTTACGTTGCGAATGCGTTGCCACTTGCTCGCCCCGTCCACTGTTGCTGCTTCGTAGTAGGTTGGATCAATTCCCATGATCGTCGCATAGTACATGACACTGCTATATCCAAAGCCTTTCCAAATACCTAGGAAAAGGAGAAGGTATGGCCAAATGCCTAAGTCAGCGTAAAAGTTGACTTCCTTCATGCCAATGGATGTTAGGAAATGGTTGAAGACCCCTTTGTCAATGTTTAGGAAGGCATCTGTAAAGAAACTGATGATAACCCATGACAGGAAGTAAGGGAACAACATAGACGTTTGGAAAATCTTAACCATTCTCTTAGAGCGGAGCTCGCTGAGGATGATGGCAATCCCTACTGATACAATCAAACCGATAAAGATAAACCCGAGATTGTAGAGAACGGTATTTCGAGTGATGATAAAGGCATCTTTTGAACTAAACAAGAATCTGAAATTATCTAACCCGACCCATTTACTATTCACAATACTATCTATGAAACCATTACTGGTCATATGGTAGTCTTTAAAGGCAACCACATTCCCAAATACTGGAATGTAAAAGAATAGAATCAACCAGAGTGCCCCTGGTAAAACCATCAAGAGAAAGATCCAGTTATCTCTCAAGGTCTTTGAAAACTTTTTCATAATTTCCTCCCTTTTTATTCCTAAAAACTGATTTCATCGAATTTTTAGGTTTGATAACGATTACATTATTAGTATACTCCTATTTGAAGGCTAGGTTAAACTACTAATTATAGAAAAAACTCCACAAATTATTTTTTGTGGAGAAGTTTTTTATAAGAAATAGGTTTCACGAGAAACATTCTGACTCGGAAAAAAGACCTTTAAGTCGTATAAATCGTCGAAGCTGTCGCAATAGTGTGCCACTGGTTGGCTGTTGTGGCTGTAAATCCCTTGTCTGCGTAGAAGTCAGTAAATGGTAAGATTTCCACTTCTAACTCGTCGATGCGGTCAAGCTGACCAGCTAGATAAGCCTCGATGCGACTTTCTGCTCGCTTGATGCGTTGCAAGAGTCCTCCCATACGGATATCAACTGTGTCCAAGCCAAAGACCTTGTTTTCCTTCAACCATTGATGGCTAAAGAGGGCATGGAAATGTTCAATCTCGCTTCTGAGTTTTGGTAATTCTTGTCTGGCGATTTGCTGTAAGCTGACTTTGTCACCGGCTTTATAAGCTTCACGGATGCGTCGTCCCACATCCACTTTGCTACTTAAAATCTGGTTCAACTGGGCCTGAGTTTCAAAGAGATAAGAGTAGGCACCAGCTTTTTCTTTGATGTCAGAGAGAATCTCAGCTGCCTGAGCGAAGTGTGGTTTGTCCTGTTCAGGTGTCATGTGTCGATCAAGAATCGGACAGAGAACATCCTGATAAAAGACATAGCGGTTGGGATTGATACCACTGAGATTGCCTGGCAAGTCTGGCAAGAGATTGGCAAGGTCAATCTGCATAAAGTCCTCAACTAATAGACCTGTATTGGTCTTGAAGTGAGCAGACAGACGGTCTAGGTCATTGCGGTAGCTGAGTTCTGCCCAGATTTGCAAGCTTGGTAAGATAGAAAATTGGGCAGTTTCACCACCATTATCCCCCCAACCCGTCACGATGACTTCTTTAATCTGGTTAACACGACAGGCTTTATTGGCCTCGATAGCGATGAGACGGCTGAAATGGTTGTTGGGTGTGAAACCGATCCACTTCCAAGCTCCGCCTGCAAAGGCAATATCTTGGCTAATCTTGTGGTGATTGCGGAAATTGCGATTGTATTTTTCCTCGCTATCCTGATAATAATCCCAGTAAACCAAGGTTACACGGTCTTTGAGACGGTCTAGGTAGACACGAGTTTCCTCAGGAATCTCCACGTCACGGTCGTACTGACCATCCGCTGACATGAGCTTAAAGAACATATCGCTCCACATCTGGCAGTGAAAACCATACTTATCTGCAATATCCAGCACGCGCTCCAAGTGTTGACACATGAGGAGACTACGGTCTACAACACCGTTCAAGATGAGGTAGCGCCCCAAACCAACCAAGTGAGCCTCGTCCATCCCGATATTGACCTTGCGAGTCTGCAGTTTAGATAGAGTGGCAAACATGCCATCAATCAGGTCATACACCTTTTCTTCTCCGATGAGGAGAATGTCCTCCACATCACGAAGTTCCTGCACTTCTTTGACACCCCATTTGACGAAGGCTGACAAGTGGGCCAAGGTCTGGATGCAAGGCACAAAGGTCATGTCAAACTGCTGGGCATAGGCTTCGATTTCCTGCAACTCTTCAGCCGAATAGGCTCCACGGAAATAACCAAAGTATGGCTGCCCCTCAATCTGGTAGGTGTCTTCCATGTAGAGCTCGAAGGTCGAGTAACCCATGAGAGCCAAGACTTCAATCATCTGCTTGGCAGAAGCCACATTCAGCACCGCATTGCGGGAACAGTCTGCCATGTAGGCTAAATCTTCATAAGCCGCCTGCTCCTCAATCTCTACTTTGTCAGCTTCTGCTAGAGCTGTTGCCAACAAGGACAAGGCGCGGTAGAGTTGGTGAGGTTTACGATAGGTTAGTTGATAGTATTCGCTTTCACCCTTGATAGAAATAGAGGCTTGATCAGACTGAGTGACTGCCACTTCCACATCTGGTAGGGAAATGTGACTTTTTAAAACCTCAATAGCTTGCGCTTGTTTGGGACTAAGTCCTGTAAAAATTACCATTGGTTTTCCTCCTGCAACCAGTTGACAAGGGCACCATAGAGATTGGCATCTGCATGATAGGTGCAAGCTTGGATAACTGGTGCGACCGTGTATTCTTCGTAGGTTTCAACAAATGCATCAACAGCTTTTTTGACGCCTTGGATAAAGTCAGGATTTTGACTGATAGAGCCTCCCAGACTGATGACATCTGGATCAATCAGATACTGAATATTAAGCAAGCCTTGCGCCAGATTACGGTTCATGCGCTCAATGGCTTCTTGGCAAAGGGCATTGCCTGCTGCAGCTTCTTGGTAAATCTTGCGACCATCCCAGTCAGTCTGACCAGATTTTTCAATCACGTATCGAACCATGTTTCCTGTAGAGGCTAGTAGCGACCAGTTGTTGAGTTTTTCAGCTGGTTCAATGGTTGTCATATAGCCAAACTCACCACCTAAGCCGTGGCGACCACGGTGAAGTTTGCCATTGATAATCATAGCTCCGCCAATTCCTGTCCCAATCACGACACAGGCTGCATTTTCAATCTCTGGGTGAGCCAGCAGTTCACTAAGTCCAACACAGTTGGCATCATTTTCTAGATGGACAGGTAGCTGATGATGAGCAAGAGCTTCATACCAAGAAAAGCCATGGATGTAAGGCACAGCACTGATCCCCTCAATCACACCTGTTTCTTGATTGACCGCGCCTGGAACACTCATAGCAATGCCCCTATAATCTTGCTCTGCCAAACGTTGGTCTAGCCATGCCAGTAAATCTTCTAGGGTTTCTGGTGTCGGTGTACTTGTCTTATCTAGTATTTTTCCATCAGGAGTCAGACTGGCAAACTTAATCCCAGTCCCTCCAATATCAATGGTTGCAATGGTCATTGTTCTTTCCATAAAAAGGGGCGAATCAGTAGTTAGTCCTTACTCTTTCGCCCCTCCTTTCTATCTCATAGTATTAGTTATCAAACACTTTAAAACTGTTAAATGTCTTCTTTTTTGATCAATTCTGTGCGAATTTCTTGTGGTGCTAAGAGTCCTGAATGAACTGGATATGGTCGCTCAAGTAAGTCAAGAATGGTTTGTTGGTGTTCAGATATGCGCACATTTTCTTGGCTCATATTGTAGTAACGGAAAACATATCCTTCTTCATTTTCAGCTACCTTAAAGGCTGTCGGGCAGACTTGTGGTAAGCTGAGCGCCGCATGGCTCAAGAGGCTGCCAGTCGCTGCCACACTTCCTTCTTGTTTAGCGACCTGAAGACTAGTGAATGGTGTTTGAAAGGCTTTGGCACGACGGAAAGCGGAGAAGCGTTCCCCTGCTTGGTGGCACTCAAGTGTAAACTCAACTTCAAACTCACGCAAGCATTGAGCCTCTGGTGTTGGGAAGTAACCCCAGTCACCTAACTCACCTGAGGCACGAAGAATGGTCACTGCAATGGTGTCGTCTCCAAGGATTTCATACTCGTGCAATCCTTTATTGGCCACTGTCACCCCTTTTTCATCATCATATAGGCTGACAAAGGCTTGTTGGTGTTGAGGATTTTCAGGATTTTCCCATGAAGCCGCTGGTTTGTTTGGTCTTGTCACCACCTCATAGATGCTTTCAGAGTCATTGCTTGGACGCGTATTATGAGTCTTAACCAAGAGACGGATACGGTGGTCCTTAGCGGTGTTGGTAAAGCGAGTCTTGAAACGGATTTGTGGATTGTCAACAAAGACGGTCATCTCTGTTTCCAGAGGAAGGGTTGTCAATTCTTCTGAGCGCCCAGCTTCACGCGTCATAAACTCGATAATGCCTCTTTGTTCTCCATCCAGTTTTTCGTCTGCACTTACTGGAATTGTCAATTCATGTTTGAGCAAAATCTTGGCAAAACGAGCTGTATTTTCCAAGACCTCATAGCCTTTCAGCTCGGCGTAGATAGGTTCTGTTCCTTTTGGTTGGAAATAGATGTACTCGTTTCCGATGTCACCACGGTCTTCAAAGCGAACAACATCCTCATAAGCTTCATGAGTTGTCTTGTCGTAGACTGTGATAGTATCATCCACACTGACCGTTACAAATGGCGTATCAATCACTCCGTTTTGGTAAATACCGTCACGGTGTTCTTGTTCTCCTTCAAGCAATTGGAAGGTTGTCCAAGAAAGTGGTGCTAGGTGAACAGGCACTGTCACGCGCACTTGTCGAGCGATACGAGCCTGACGGAACTTGTCTTTTGGCAAATCATACTCAAAATTAGCTCCCAGATCTTCGATTTTCGCTTCTATAGCATGTCCTTCCAAGTCTTCGACACGGTAGTTTGGCAAGGTCAAGGCTGCCATTTTCTTGTAGCCTTCTGTTGGGTGCAATTCTTTGAAATCACAAACCGCCACATCAATAACTGTGCTGACAGTGTCAACCTTGTCATGCAAGCCTGTGTTGATGACCGTAAAGAGATGGTCGCTTTGGGCTTCGTGGGTTGCAATTTTACCCTTCCACTCGTTGAGAAGATTGGTCTTAACGAAGTTTCCGACTTGGTTGACCTTGGCAAAACGTGTTTCCATCTCACGGTGAACCTCGTCCATGCTACAGCCACAGATACTGTCATGTGGCGCATTTTGTAGAAGGACTTTCCAAGCATAGGTCAACTGGTCCTTGTGGTTGTGCCCACCAGTGATGACCGTTAATGGCTCCACTACTTGTTCTAGGAGGTTGCTATTTTCTTGGAAAGCTTGTTTGAGGTAAATACGGGATGAAGAAGTGTTAGCAAGTGTATACCAACCGTCTGTTTCTTGACTGGTCAACTCACCTGTAACCGTAGATAGTTGCTCAGGCAGAGCACTTTCTACTGCGTGGATATAGTCATCAAAGGAACTATGCACAAAGGTCACATCTGGGAAGAGTTCATTTGCTACACGAATGGCCTCACTCAGATTCCTCTGTACTGGCTGGTGGTCACATCCGTTCATCATCAACCATTGGTTGGTCGAAGCGTAGTCACGCACGTCTGCCAATTTTTGTTTCCAGAAAGTTAGGGCCTCATCCTTATCAACTGGAATTTCATTTCCATTACTGTACCAGTTGGCAAAGAGAATACCGAGGACACGACTTCCATCAGCACCCTGCCAGTACATTTCTGAAAACTGGGAAGTAAACTGCTCATCTTCGAGGACTTGGTTGTCAAATCCTATCGGCTTCACACCACGGCCAAAGGCTGCCACGTGAATGCCTGATTTTTGAAGGATTTGAGGCGCTTGTCCCATATTTCCAAAGGTATCTGGGAAGTAACCAATCTGGGTTGATTTGCCCCATTTTGCACATTCAGCTTGACCAATCAAGGTGTTGCGGACGTTGGCTTCACTTGAAATCAAGTAATCATCCTGCAAGATGTAAAAAGGACCAATTTTGAGTTTGCCTTCGTCAATGTAACGTTGGACTTTGTCGCGATTTTCAGGGCGAATTTCCAAGTAGTCATCCAGGACAATCGTTTGGCCATCTAAGTGGAAGCTCTTGAATTCAGGATCATTTTCAAAAAGATCAAACAGATTGTCAAACAGTTCCACCAATTGCATGCGGTGGCTTTCAAAAGGTAGATACCACTCACGATCCCAGTGACTGTGTGAGATAATATGTACGACAACATTTTCCATGAAGTAAAACCTCATTCTAACTTAAATTTATATTTTTAACATTTCAAATGTGAATTTGTGATTCTTTCCCAGAATCAGTCGAGAAAAAGTCTGCTCCTTAACGAATATCCAGGTAATCCAAGACTAATTCACAGAACATCATGTTGGCCCAAGAAAACCATTCACGTGAGTAAAGCGTTGGGTCATCCACGTGGAAGCTTTCGTGCATAACACCTGTGCCTCCATCGCAGGCAACCAGCTGATCCAGCAAGAATTTCTTCTCTGCCTTATCTCTTGTTGTCAAGCCTTGGATAGAAAGGGCAATGGGCCAAATATAGCGATAGAAGGTATGAGAACTTCCGAGACCGCTAGCATATTCACCTTGGTAAAAATATGGATTTTCAGGGCTCAGAATAGTGCGGCGTGTGGCTTGATACACTTCGTCTTCAATGTCGCAATAGCCCAGATAAGGCGCCGCCAGCAGACTTGGTACATTTGGGTCATCCATGATGCTAGCATTCCCTAAACCATCCACTTCAAAGGCGTAAATCTTTTCGCCATTGCTGTTGGTGGTGTAAGCGTAGTTTTCGATTCCTTCTTGGATTTCAGCTTGCAGGCGTTTAGCGTCTGCCACGATGTTTTGGCTATCAGCTAGATCCAGTTCTGCAAAGATTTCTTGCACATAACCCAAGACTACTACGGCAAACATATTGGACGGAATCAAATAGCTATACTGACAGCAGTCATCACTCGGGCGGAAGGCTGACCAGGTCATACCTGTCACTGCAAAGTCAGGTCCAAATCCATCATTTACCAAGGTGTCTTCCTTACGGTCCGTATCCCGAACAAAACGATAAGGTGAATTCTTGTGGTCTTGTTCTACCGTCCAGAGATGGAGAATTTCCTTGGTCGCTGCGACAAAAGTATCATCAAATTGACTGTTCTCGCTAGTCTCTTTCCAAAGGAGATAAGCCAGTTGCAAAGGATAGCAAAGCGAGTCCACCTCATACTTGCGTTCCCAAATCCAGCCATTAAGCTCTGTGTGATCAGTCTCATGGTGCCCCTTCCAATTCTCCTCAATGTTAAAGGAGTTGGCATAAGGATCCTTGAGAATCAAGGTCATCTGACGCTTTACCAAACCTGCAATGGTCTGACGCAAGAGAGGATCTCTTTTAGCCACATGAAGGTAGGGTCTGAGTTGGGCAGTCGAATCCCGAAGCCACATGGCAGGAATATCTCCTGTGAGTACAAAGGTTGAACCATCTTCTAGGATCTCAACCGTATTGTCCAAGGTGTCGGTGTAGCAACGCTCAAAGACATCCACCCACTCCGGATGGTCCTTGGCACGCTCTGCTACTTCATCCAGCCATTCTCTAACAATTTCTTTCGAATAAATCATCATGCAGTTTCCTCTTTCAAACAAGTTTCATGTTCAGTATATAGTTTTTGAGACAGAAAATACATACACAAATGATAGTCATTTTTCTACAAAATTGCTTACTTTCGAACCCCATATCTAAAGGCCTCATTTTTCTGATATAATGTAGAAAAACAGCTAAAGGAAAGACTATGAAACCACTACTTGAAACCATCGATACCCGCTTTGGGACTGCTAGCAAGCATGCCTTTTCTCGGGGAAATACCCTGCCTTACACAGGCGTGCCTTTTGGGATGAATTATTTTGTGCCCCAGACCAGTGACCAGGAGGGAGCTTGGCTTTTCGATCCGCATCTACCTATTTTTCAGGGGATTCGACTAACCCACCAGCCCAGTCCTTGGATTGGCGACTACTCTTGGCTACTCCTGACACCTGTCACAGGTCAGCCTGGTGGAAACAGTCTCTTTCATCGCCAGTCTTCTTATGATATCGAAAAAGCCTCCTTCCACCCCCATTATCTGAAGATTTTCTCCCTGCACTATCAGATTGAAACCCAGCTCACACCGACTTGCTATGGCGCTTCTATTCGTTTGGAGCAAAAGCAAGGCAAAGCCCTCTCCCTCTATCTTCACGCAGTAGATGAACTGACAGTAGAGCAAGTAGATAAGCGAACTCTTGCCCTGCGACAAGAAGGTAAAACAGAGACCAATAAAAATCC
The DNA here is from genome assembly GCA_963515155.1 of Streptococcus oralis. Classification (GTDB taxonomy): domain Bacteria; phylum Bacillota; class Bacilli; order Lactobacillales; family Streptococcaceae; genus Streptococcus; species Streptococcus oralis_CW. The sequence continues at coordinate 74,030 of CAUPXG010000003.1, forward strand.
ACTGATACTCTTCACCGCCCTACAAATAAATACGGATATTCTTGCTGTCAACCAAGAAAGCGGAGACTGGCGAATTGACTTAGCAAGTAGTCAAGCCGAGATTCAACTAGCGACTTCCTTTATTTCTCCTTCTCAAGCGCTATTTAATCTACCTCAAACGGACTTTGATAGCTGTAAAGCAAATGCCCAAGCAGACTGGGAAAATCTCCTACATCGTTTTGATGTGCTGGAAACAGGAAAGGCTGACCGAACCTTCTTTGACCACTGCCTCTACAGACTCTTCCTCTTCCCACAGACATTTTATGAAGTGAACGAGTCAGGGCAAGCCATCCACATGGATCTAGCTACTGGTACTGTCAAGCCCGGCATCCTCTTTAGCAACAATGGTTTCTGGGATACCTTCCGGACTACATTTCCCCTCTTTGCCCTTATCATACCGGAACACTATCGTCTCTTTTTAGAAGGCTTTCTCAATAGCTACCGCGATACTGGATTCCTTCCAAAATGGCTGGCCCCAGATGAACGTGGCATGATGCCCGGTACCCTTTTAGATGGCATTATCGCAGATAGCGCCTGCAAGGACATGGCTCCCAACTTGGAAGAAGAACTCCTCCAAGCCATGCTGCAGACAGCCACCAAGTCCGACCCTCTCGGCATCAATGGTCGTCACGGACTAGCCCAATACCAAGAATTAGGTTATCTTTCTACCGACCACAACGAAAGTGTCAGTCACACCCTTGACTACGCCTATAGCGATTTTTGTATCGCCAACTGTGCCGAAAAGCTTGGTCAGAATGACATCGCGGAAACTTATAGAACTTCGTCACAAAATTACCGCCATCTATTTGACGCTGAGACAGGTTACATGCGAGCCCGAGACAGCCAAGGAAACTTCCGCCCTGACTTCTCTCCCTATAGTTGGGGACGCGACTACGCCGAATGCTCTGCCATTCAAGCGACTTTAGGCGTACTCCATGACATCCCAGGCTTAATCCAGCTTATAGGTGGAAAAGAAGCCTTCAGCAATTATCTTTTGAAAGCCTGTCAGGACGCTCCTCTCTTTGAAACCACCGGCTATGGTTACGAGATTCATGAAATGAGCGAGATGGCAACAGCTCCCTTTGGACAACTCGCCATCTCCAACCAGCCTAGCTTCCACATACCTTATCTCTTTCGCTACAGCGACTACACTGACTACACTGCTCTACTCATCAAAACCTTGCGTCAGAAAGCCTTTCACCCCAGCTGGGAAGCCTATCCTGGCGATGAGGACAATGGCAGTCTCTCTGCTTGGTACATCTGGTCAGCTCTTGGATTCTACCCGACCTGTCCAGGCAAACCAAGTTACGATCTCGGAATTCCTCTCTTTGACCACCTCCGTATCCACCTAGCTAAGGAAAATAAATGGCTGGATATCCATGCCGAGCAAAACCACAGCCATTTCAACTTTGTCAAAGAATGCCGACTGGACAAGACCATAGTATCTAGCCTTCAACACCAAGACCTCTTGAAAGCTGAGCAACTGACCTTCACCCTCAGCTGGCTACCAAATCACTCCTAACCAAAAGAACCTTTGCACCGCGCAAAGGTTCTTCTTTTATGAAACTTGGACCTGAAGTTGATCTACAAGCTGCCCATCTACCGTCAAATTCAGATAAAAGTCCAAGGTTTTATCTCCTGCAAAATACAAGGTTGGTATTGTCAGCCTTTTTTCAATCTCACCAACTTGAAACTCAAGGACTTGAATCTCGTCCCGATAAGCGACACCATGCACACCCGTCCCTGGTTGAATCGAAATCTTAGCTTCTAAAGGACTGCTAGATTCTATGCGCTTCACTGTAAAGTGGACATTTTCTCCCTTGGTCACAGCTAGACTTTTTTCTGAAAACTCTAGTTGCTGAACAGCTTCTTTTTTCGACAAGGTAGGTGTTTTATAGAGTGAAATTTTGGTCAACAAAGGCAAAGCCTGTGCCTCTGTAATGGTCACGCGTATCTTCCGAGCCTCAACGACTGATCCTCGTAAGAGACGTTTGTAGCCAACAGTATAACCAGATCCAAACTCCTGCCAGACACCATTCGACTCTACCTGAACATGGAAAGCAGCGATGCGTTGCCCCAGCTTCAAATCTTCTCTCAGCTCAATCACATCAAAAGTTTTAGGTGACTCTAAATCGAGCTCTAATTGGATTGGCAACTCTGCATCACTTGCCCAAGAACTGGTCTTCCGTCCATCTGTCAGATGATAACAGGCAAAGTCTGGTGATAGAGCAGGACCAGATACCTTGGCTCCCAGAGCCAAATCTTCTCTATAGAGCTCATCACAGTAAGCTCTAAATTCATACAGTCGCTGGATATCCCTTTCATCAAAGAGACCATCTTGGTTTGGAGGAATATTGAGCAAGAGAGGGGTTCCCCGCCCCACTGAGTGAAAGTAGATTTCGACCAACTCCTCGAGAGACTTAGGATCCTGATCCTCATGGTAAAACCAGCCTGGCCGAAGGGAAACATCTGCCTCACCGATTGAAAACAGCGTTCCCGAGGGGTCTCCGTGCTGTAGATAATCTAATTCCGCCTCAGTCCCCAACTGGTCTGGTTTGACTTTTTGCCACAAGGGATCCCCTGCATAGCCTCGTTCATTTCCAATCCAGCGAATACTAGTTCCCTCAGTTGAGAAAATCAAACAATCGCCCTGCAAGTCACGAATGGTTTCAAACCAGGTCTCAAACTTATAGTTGACCTTCTGGGCCCCTTCCCCTCGAGCACCATCCATCCACACCTCAGAGAACTTCCCGGCATTGCCATAGGCAGAATTTGACAAGATCTCCTTCAATTGAGCCAGATAGTAGGCATTGTAGTCCGCTTCTCGGTCCACATGATAAAGGGGACTATAGGCATCCCAAGGAGATAAATAAACTCCCATATCCATGTCAAACTCAGTTGCGGCTTGAGAAACCTCAAGGAGCAAGTCCCCCTTTTCATCCCTCCAAGGGCTAGCCTTGACCGAATAATCTGTATAAGCTGTTGGGTAGAGGACAAAACCATCGTGGTGCTTGACCACCAAAATCAGCTTTTTAAAACCTGTTTCTTTGAGTACCCGAACCCATTCACGCGCATCTAACTTGGTCGGGTTAAAACGCATAGGATCCTCTTTCCCACTTCCCCATTCTTGGTCATAAAAGGTATTGGGGCCAAAATGGATAAAGGCAGCTAGTTCATCCTCTAAATAAGCTAGCTGGGCCTGACTTGGTAATGGCCCATGTGGTTTTATGTTCGTCATCATCTCATATCTCTTTCTCTTGTTCACAAAGTTATCCACAACTTGTGGATAAGAAAACATTCCTAAAAACTAGTCTTTTCAGACTCCAGCTCTTAGAATTGGAAACCTTCCCCCTAAACAGACCTTTGTCAAATAGCTTTATACTAGGGTTTCTACTAGCTTTCTAGAAAGTCACTAGTATACGGAACTATTATCAGAATACTTCAACACCATGGATTAGATATCATTCTTCCTCAGACTTATCCACAGACTGTGAATAAGCTATTGTTCCAGACCGCTCTTTCCTTGACTATAACAAAAAGCGATAGTAGCGTCAATATGACTAAGATTTCTTCCTAAATCCCCTGAAAAGATTCTATAATTTGTACAATCGTAGCTTTTGCATTCGTCAACTAGTTAGAAGCAGCCAGTAGAAAATGACTTCTTTACCACATTGTGAGCAGTACAACTGTGGTACCATAACGCCCACAGCCTATTCAGAGATAATCATTTCTAGCAAAAAATCCCGCAGATTTGCGGGATTTTCTCTTGCATCAATGCGCCAACATTTCTTGGGCGATTTCTTGGCCAGATAGGTTATCTGGGTAGTAGGTTGGCCAGTTGTCCATCTCTTCAAAGAGGGCTTCTTGGCTAGTACCTCCAAAGAAGATATGGAAATGTTCTGCCTTAACTGGGGCGATATTGTGGTCACTAAACTGAACATACTTGAACTGTCCAGCGTCCGCATCTGTCGCTTCAAAAAGGAAGCGCACACCACGATTACCTTTCTTATAAGTCAAGATTTTCTTACCGACATACTTGTAGGTGAATTTCTTGGTTTGGCCACCTTGGATGAATTCCATAGTGTTGTCCGTGATGTTGATCTTAGTCACATCTGTCTGATAGCCTTTTTTATAGTAGGCCTTATACTCATCCTTAGTCATCTTGCCAGTCAACTTAGCCTTGTAGTCAAAGACTTGATCAAAGGTTCCATCCTCAAGGAAAGGATAGACCGACTGCCAGTTGCCTACATAGTCACTCAAGGTACGGTCTTTGACATCTGCATCCTCAAAGTAACCATTGTGAACTGTCTTGGTGTTTTCTTCCTTTTCTGGCTCAATTTCTGGTCCTTCTTGGTCTGTTGTTTGTTTCAAAGCCTTGAGGTTTTTCTCCATCACGGAGATATAGTCCTCACCGGCCTTGGTTGCTTCTTCTGTCAGACTTTCCAGCGGATTGAGCACATCTAGTTTGACGCCCGTTTCTTTTGAGAGGGTATTGGCGAGAGCTTGTGAGGCATTTTCCTCAAAGTAGATATAAGAAATCTTGTTTTTCTTGATATACTCTGTCAATTCTGCCAAACGTGCTGCTGATGGCTCTGCATCTGGTGAGAGACCTGAGATGGATACTTGCTTGAGACCGTAGTCCAAGGCAAGGTAGTTAAAGGCAGCGTGCTGGGTCACAAAGCTCTTTTGTTTGGCTTGAGACAAGCCATCTGTGTAGGCCTTGTCCAAGGCTTGCAATTTTTCGATATAGGCAGCCGCATTCTTCTCAAAAGTCTCTTTTTTATCAGGATAATCTGCTGACAAGCTGTCACGAATATGCTCTACCAGTTTGATGGCGCGTGCTGGTGAAAGCCAAACGTGGGGATCGTAGTCGTGATGGTGACCTTCACCGCCATGGTCATGCCCTTCCTCTTCTTCCTCACCACCTGGCAAGAGGAGCATATCACCTGTCGCCTTGATGGTTTTCACTTTTTTCTTATCCAAGGATTCTAGTAATTTTGGAACCCAAGTTTCCATATTTTCATTTTCATAGACAAAGATATCTGCATCTTGGATTTTAGCAACTGCCTTTGCAGACGGTTCGTATTCGTGAGGTTCTGTACCAGCACCGATTAGAAGTTCTACATTAGCGGTATCTCCTGCGACTTGTTTGGTAAATTCGTAGACAGGGTAAAAGGTTGTCACGATATTTAGCTTGCCATCTGCTTGCTTTTGATTGGAACAAGCCACTAAAAACAAGGCACATAGGCTAGCCAATAGTAAGCTAATTTTTTTCATTTCATTCTCCTATTTGATAAAACGTTTCAGTAGACTGACTAACAAAAAGACAGCTACAAAGATAATGGTGATACTAGCGCTAGCAGGGGTTTCCGCATAGTAGGATATATAGAGCCCTGCCACCATTCCCAAAAAGCCAATAGCGCTGGCTAGTAACATAACGGATTTAAAGTTTTTCCCTAGACGAAGGGCAATACTAGCTGGCAAGACCATAATGGTCGACACCAGAAGAGCTCCCGCAGCTGGAATCATAAGGGCAATAGCCACCCCTGTTACCATGTTAAAGAGGATAGACATGGTACGAACTGGCAAGCCATCCACAAAGGCCGTATCCTCATCAAAAGTCAGGATATACATTGGTCGCAAGAACAAGAAAGTCAAGAGCAAAACGACCGCAGCAATGGCAAAGAGGAATATCACCTGCTCCTGGCTAATGGTCACAATCGAACCAAAGAGGTATTGATCCAGACTCATGGAACTCGAACTTTTCCCCTTACTCATCACGATAAGGGAGACTGCAAGCCCTGTCGACATGAGGATGGCAGTCCCGATTTCCATAAAGTTCTTGTAAACCGTACGGAGATACTCCAGAAAAACCGCTGCAATCAAGACAATAGCAATGGTTGAAATCGTTGGAGAAATTCCTAAAACCAGACCAAAGGCTACCCCTGATAGAGAAACGTGACTGAGGGTGTCGCTCATGAGACTCTGACGACGTAAGATAAGGAAGGTCCCAAGAACTGGAGAAAAGAGACTCATGGCAATGACAGCCAAAAAGGCTCGCTGCATAAAGTCATAGGATAACAAACTAAGCATGCTCCACCTCCTGGTCGCTTTCGTGAACGTTGAAACAACGCCATGGCGAATCTTGGTTACGAACTAGATGAATATTGCGATCCGCATAGTCCTTGACTTCCTCAGGGTCATGGGTAATCATCAAAACAGCCTTGCCATGGTGATGAGCACTGTGGTGCATGAGTTCGTAAAATTCATTTTTGCTCCCTGCATCCATCCCTGTTGTCGGCTCATCCAAGACAAAGATATCTGGGTCAGAAGCAAACATCCGAGCAATCACTGCTCGTTGCTTTTGCCCACCAGAGAGGGAACCAATCCGTTTATCACGGTGTTCCCACATACCAACTGAGTCTAGACTGGCCTTGATGTGCTCCTCATCGTGGGCATTCAAACGACGGAACCAGCCCTTTCTCGGATAGCGACCCGACTTGACAAATTCATAAACCGTACTTGGAAAGCCAGCATTAAAACTGGCAATCTGCTGGGGAAGATAAGCTATCCTTAGCTTTTTCCCATGAGTATTTGTCTTTGAGATGGTTACCTTGCCAAATCTTGGTTGCAAAATACCTAGACTCGCCTTGATAAGAGTCGTCTTGGCAGCCCCATTTTCACCAGTCAGGGTGACAAACTCCCCACTATCAACACTGTAGTTGATATGCTCGAGGACAGGCTCTTTGTCATAATAGAAAGACAAGTCCTCTACTGTAATATACCGCATTATTTGATTTCTCCTACTAAAGCAGTTAAAAACCGCTGGATGACTTCTTGTTCATTTGGAGTAAACTGATTCGCTACTTGTTCATAGGCTGAGAGCGTGTGTTCATGATGATGGTGGTGTTCCTCTGCCACTGGTCGAGCTAGCTCTGTCAGTTTGTAAAAGATCACACGCGCATCCTTGGGATCTCTGGATGTTTCTAACATACCCTCTTTGACCAAAGACTTGATAGCCTTGGTCACTGCCGCCTGGCTGACATTGAGGCGACGAGCCAACTCCGAGTTGGTTAGGGATTCTTCCGACAAGAGCATGAGGATGTGTTCCTGAGTATTGGTCAGGGCTACATCACTGGTGCAATGCCCGATCAGAATTTCATGCTGGTTCTCAGATCTCAAGATCACCTCGTTTAAAAAGTTGTCGATTTCCTGTGCAAGCTGTCTCATATGTTACTCCTTCCCTAGCTATCTTTTCGTAAAAAACATAGATAGTCGCCGATTCTTTACTGGTTAATTATATCATAAACCAAAAAAGAGTCAAGGGAAAAAGGCGTAAAAACGTTTCCCTAGACTCTTCTAGATGTGAAATTTAACCTATTTTAGCTTTGGTTTTCGACTCGATAAGATACCTGCCAAACCAGCTACCATTCCCATCAAGAGTAAGAAGATGGATTGTTCACTTCCTGTATTTGGGAGAGCTTTTTCTGAGACAACTGCCTTCTTGCTAAATTGACCCGCCACCTCATAAGTAAGTGGCACATTCGTAGTCGCATCGTTAGCAGCTGCATTCGTTTGAGGTGTTTCTACTGGTAGACTAAAGTTTTTAGAATCCACAGAAATCGTCCGTGAGTTCGGATTAATCTTTTCATACTGGGTCAAATCAGCGGTTTTCAGATACTCTTCAAAGGCTGCATCCATAGAAGGACCTTCTTCTCGCGCACCACCTAACATCGTGTAGCCATCGCCACCTGCAGCTAGGAAATCATTGGTTGCAAGATAGTAGGTTTTTGTGAGGTCTAGGAGATCATAACGACCAGTCGTGCGGTTTTTGACCTGGATGGCCAAGACACGTTTACCTGATGGTAGATTGGTATCATAATAGACCTTCACACCTGAAACTTGCAAGAAGCCACCACTTGGTTCTAACAATGGTTGGCCGTTCTCATCCAAGACCTTCTTGCCATCCTTATCGACCTGCAAGATAGATCCGAGTGACTTTTCAAACATATCCAATACTTGTTGCCCAGTCACTTGGATTTGTGAGATGGTATTTCCAAATGGAAGAACCGCAATGACATTCCCTTTCGTAATCGGTTTGCCTTTTGCAATGGTTTCACGCAAGCCACCACCATTTGTCACAGCGATGTCAGTCGGATGGCTAAATCCTGTTTGACCATACTGATAGAGCGAGTCTGCCACGACGTTTCCGAGGTTGGTTTCACGGACCCGAACATTTTCACGATCACCGTTTAGTTCTACAGGGCTGTTTGAAACAATCTCAACTGCATTTTCAGCATCGTATTTTTGTTTAATGTCTTTGACTAGTTTTTCAACTGTTGGATTGGCTGGTAATTTTTTAGCATCAGCAGCCGGAATCTGAGTTGGATTGCCCAAAAGCTGACGTGATTTGTAGATAACCTTCCCAACATTATGAAGGTAACTTCCTGTTTGGTTATAGGTAACATTGTCGCCATAAGTTGTGGAAGCTACTGTATGAGAATGCCCATCAATAACTGTCACACGTTTGCCTTTGAGACGAGGATTTTTAGAGAGAGCTTCTGCCAAAGTTGAACCACGCCATTCTACTGGGGTTGTGGTATCCACACCCAAGTGAGCCAGCACAACATAGTGTTTGTAGTCCTTACCTTCTGCACGAGCCTTGGCTTGAACTTCTTCGATGACCTTATTGACTTCAGAGATTGGATCTGTAAAAGTTACCCCTTTGACATTTTTAGGGTGAGTTTTGGTTGCTGTTTCAGGTGTTGTCACGCCGATTACAACAAACTCATCACCTTCCACAGTCTTATCTTTATCAACGATTGTAGAAGCTTCAAAAAGACGAGCTCCATTGACATAAGTATTTGAGCTAAGTAATGGGAATTTCAAGATTTCCTTGTATTTCTTAGCTTCGTCTAAACCAAAGTCAAACTCATGATTTCCTACTGCCATGGCATCATACTGCATCTGATTGAGAATTTCAGCACGCGCTTCACCCTTGGTAGAGTTGGAAATCGGCAAACCTTGGAAAGCGTCTCCCGCATCAACAACTAGAGTATTTTGAGTTGATTTCGCACGTTCCTGCTCAATGACAGTCGCTAGCTTGGCATCTCCAATTACGCCCTTTTCCTCTACAATACGGCCATGAACATCATTGGTGTGTAAGATAACGGTGTCTTTTTCTTCGCTTTTAGGAGATTCAACAGGAGCTTCCTTTGCTTCCGTCGATTCAGCACTTGTAGGACTTGCCGCCTCTGTTGTTGGAGCTGCAGGAGTTTCTGAAGTTGCTGAATTTGCTGGATTTGCTATAACTGCAGGACTTTCTGCAGGGGCAGTTGCTTCTTCAGCATAGACCTGTCCAGCTAAGAAGGCTGGAGCTAACAGGGCTGTCGATAAGACAGGTAATAAAGAACGTTTGTTCATTTTAAAATCCCTTTCTTTTCTTTTTCTCTTTTATATTATACGCTATTTCTAAAAATTTTGAAACTTTTGACCTATTTTCATCTTAAATATTCGCCATTTAAACAAAAAAGCTTGGGTTTAATTCCCAAACTTTTAGACCATTCTATTTGAAATCTTTGATGTTCCCATCATAGGTCGCCCAGTCCTTGCTAAAGAAGCGGTCATTCATCTTGTAGTCTGGAGCTGGTTTCGGATCCGTCAAGAAAGGATTGACAACCTTATCAAAAGCTAGCCAACCTAACCATCCTAGATGAATGGTATCCTTAACAAAATAAGGGTCCCCTCCATTTTTTGAAAAATCAGCAATATTGGTAAAACCCTGACTTTCTAATTGGTAACGAATTTTCTCCACTGCATGCTGGTACATCTCTTCACTGAGCCCTGTGTACTCCATCCACTTCTTGTTAACCGGCTGAATGACAAAGAGCACATTGACATTCGACTTAGCAAATTGATTGAGGACCAGCTGCAAATCATTGTATTCAGAGGACTTGAGGAAGTTGTAATTTTTTTGATACCCTTCCCATTTTTTTAAATCCTTTTGAATCTCTCTCGTATAGAAATGATTTTCCATCCCCATATCGTTATTGGTCGTATTTGCTTCTGCGTCCTTACGAACAATTTTTTCTAACTCATCATAAGAAAATTGATCCGGAAGATCTTTTAAATAGTTCTCCACGTGTTCCTTGTACTTGAGTTGTCCTCGAATGGAGAATTGTCCAAAGAGAGCGGATTGTTTTTCGTTGAATCGCGCAAAAATATCAATAGCAACCTGATCAACATCTGATAATTCTTCACCCTTTGACAGTTTTTGAACAATGCCTTTCAATGCAACATTAGGATTCTGCTTTAACAATCGAATAGCCGCATGCTTTGCAGCAATGTCACCAGATTGATTTCCCAAAAAAGCTGTTAATTGGTCACTGTTAAAAAATCTCTGAAACGCTGCGGGTTCATAATCTGTCTCCGTAAACCACTGAGGCGAAATCACAAATACAGCCTGCTTATTCTCTATTTCTGGCAAAATTTGCTGTAGACCAAAATATTGATTGAGAGAGGCTGCTCCTGCTTGACCTAGAAAGTAAGGACGATAGGGACGATGGTATTTTTCTGCTAAAACAGCTGGATGGACACTATCAAATCGAATCCATTCACTGGACCCTAGAAAAGGAATAAAACGCATATTTGGATCCGTAAGAGCCCTTACTTTTTGGCTTCTCTCTTTAAAACTCTCTGCACTAACAGAAGCCGCCGAGTATTTCTCCTCCGTCAGATTATGGCTTGTTGTACCTGGATAAAAAAAGATGAGTAGAAGAACCAAAAATCCAGCAATGAAGATAGGCCCGAAGATCAGCCACAAGCGTTTAAGCATTCTTCAACTCCGTAATACCTTCTACGATTTTATTAGCCGTATTCCAGTCATCACGACCGAACTCCGTCACTGGAACACGAATGTCAAAACGGTTTTCAATCTCCACAATCAATTCAACCGTTCCCATGCTATCCAAGACACCGGCATCAAAAAGATCTTCATCCATCATGTCAGAAACATCTTCCATAAACAACTCATCAATAATTTCAATAACTTCTGATTTGATATCCATTTTTCATATCCTTTTATTTTTTAAACCATAAATCATTCAAAAATCCAGAAAAGATTAAGAATGAAACCATCACGACATGGAAGGTGACAACCATGCCAAGCAACTGAATCCAGCGATTCTCAGGTAAGGAACCCTTTCCAGCTTTTTTCCGTTCTTTATTGAGCGCTTTTTTCTTACGAACCCATGCATCATTGATGACCAGCCCAATCCCATGAAAAAGTCCATAGGCGATGTAGTACCAGGTCACACCATGCCAAAATCCCATAATCAGCATATTGAGAATATAGGCTACACTTGAGGTCACATTGCGATTTTTAAAGACCTTCTTTCTAGTCAGAACCATGACCATCCGCATAAAGACGAAATCACGGAACCAGAAAGACAGACTCATGTGCCAGCGATTCCAAAACTCTTTTAAATCCCTTGACAAAAAGGGCTTGTTAAAGTTGATAGGACTATGAATACCCATCAAGTTTGAAATAGCTAAGGCAAACATAGAGTAGCCCGCAAAGTCAAAGAAGAGCTCCAGACCAAAGGTGTACATGACCGCTAAAGCGTAGAGGTTAAAGAAACCACCTGTCTGCAAGGCCAAATTTTTCAGCGGAGGCAATAATGTCTCTCCTAAAATGTGAGCCAAGATAAACTTGTAGAGGAAGCCAAGCATGATATATTTGACAGCCTCTTCTAGCATATCCATCAGCTCATCCCGCTCAGGAATGGTCTCGTAATTTTCATTGAAGCGTTTAAAACGATCAATGGGACCACTTGAGAAAGTCGGCATAAAAAGAAGAAAACGTAAGAATTGCCAGATCGTTAATTCCTTGATGACACCGTCTCTCAACTCAACGATAACCCCAACTGCACGAAAGGTCAAGTAAGAAATCCCTAAAAAGCCAAACAAAGATTGAGGTCCATGAATAGCAGGAGATACTTTCACAAAGACGATAGGCAATAGGGATAGAAAGCTAACCAGGTAAAATATCCATTTACTATCCCGCTTTTTCCTGTACCTTTTGTAGAAAGATACAAGCAGCACTTGCCAGATAACATAAAGGATCAAAGCGTTTATTTGATTCGTCTTTCCACCGACCAACATGGTGTCGATAAAGAAGAGACTAACAAGCACCTCATACAAGGCAAAACGTTTCTTGAAAAAAAGACCAATAAAGATAGGTAAAGTCGCAGCAATTACGTATAAAAAGTACTGAAGATCACCATAAGGTTCCAAATGAGGTAGCTGTTTATAAAGCTCCATCATCGGCTGTTTACCTCATTGATCAAGCCCTTGATGTCAATTTTACCATTAGGCGTTAGTGGTAAACTATCTCGATAAAGAAACTTAGACGGCATCATATAGGACATCATGATATCTGCTAGGTCTTCCTTGATAGCCTTGGTAATATCGATATCACGCTCAAACTGCTGACGGACACCGTCTTTTAGGATGACATAGGCCAGTAGATTTTGTACCTTGTGGTCCTTGTTATAACGTGGGACAGCAACAGCCGACTCGATAAAGCGAGACTTGTTGAGGTTTTGAGAGACATCTTCCAGCTCAATGCGATAACCATTAAACTTAATCTGGAAATCCATGCGTCCACCATAGAGAAGCAAGCCCTCATCTGTCATGGTTCCTACATCCCCTGTGTGGTAGGCTGGAAGACCTTCGAACTCAAAGAAAGCTTCTGCCGTTTTTTCAGGATTATTCATATAGCCTTTTGAAACAGCTGGCCCTGAAACAATGATTTCTCCTTGCTCACCATTTGGAACTTTCTTACCTTCCTCATCAATGATAAAGGTCGGAGAATCGGCCTTGGTATAGCCGATTGGCAGGCGTTTGAGAGTCGTCAACATCTCATCAGTGACGGCAACTGCTGACAAAGCTACTGTCGCTTCTGTTGGACCATAGGCATTGATAATACGAGCATCTGGGAATCGCTCGCGCAGTTTTTGAGCAGTTTTGACCGTCAATTCTTCACCATCAAAGTAGAAATGCGTGATGCCAGGCATTTTCTCGCTGTTAAAGTCTTCTGACAACATGGCCATATCTGCAAAGGACGGTGTTGAGGTCCAGATAGCAATGGGCAAGGAAAAAATCGTCGCAAAGAGTTTTTTGAAGTCCTGAGTAATGGCTGAAGGAAGAGCAAAAAGCGTACCACCCAGTGCTAAGGTTGGCGCCCAGTACATGACAGATAGGTCAAAAGAATAAGGGGGCTGAGCCAGCATTTGTGGACGATTTGGCGTCGCAAATTCCTTATCTGTAATCATCCAGTTGGTAAAGCTGAGAAGATTATCATGGGAAATCTGCACTCCCTTAGGCTTACCAGTCGTACCAGAAGTAAAGATGATGTAGTAGTTGTCATCTCCCTTGACTGGATGGGTCATCTCGTAGCTGGAAGCTTGAGCAAAAGCTTCTTGAACCTGAGCTAAAGTCATCATTGGCATAAAGACTTGCTCCAATGGAAAATCTGAGATGGCAATAATCAAACTTGGCTCTGCAACTTCTACGATAGCAGAAACTCGTTCCAAGGCCGAATGGCTGTCAATTGGAATGTAGGCATGACCTGACTTAGTCAGCGCAACAAAGGTAGCCAGCATCTCATACTCCTGTCCACCATAGACAACAACAGGAGATTTCTCAGGCAAACCAAGTCGATCAATAGCTGCAGCTAAACTATCTGAATCAGCCTTCAGATCACCATAAGTATGTTCTTGGCCTAAAACATTGTAGACAGGATATGTTGGTTGTGTTTGAGCAAAGTGCTCAATCGTTTCAATCATATCTTTTATCGGTTTATTAGACACTGTTCCTCTTCTCCTTTAAACTAGAACTCATTATAAATAAAGGTGCCTTGGCTCTGACCAAGGTAACTAAAAAAATAAAGCAAACCAAGTAAGATTACAAAATATAGAGCCGTCCGGCCTAAGAATACATGTAAATTTCGTTGTTTTTTCATAAGCTATCCATTAATATATTATTTCTATTAGCTATCAGTATGTATTGTTAGCATCTTATCTTCCTAACATTTTACCACTTTATCAACCTTTTTTTCAACTGTTTACCATAACTTAAAAATTGGTTTTAGCTTATTTTAAGATAAGTTAAAATATTAATGTTTTGGCCATCAAAAAAGAGCCTGAGATTTCCATCTCAAACTCTGTTGCCAATCACTCTTTTATCTTAGAAAAGTGAAAATACGAGAACTGCTAGGGCTGCACCAATAACAGGTCCTACAACAGGAATCCAAGCATAAGACCAGTCCCCATCTCCCTTGTTTGGAATTGGAAGAAGGCTATGCATAATGCGAGGACCGAGGTCACGAGCTGGGTTCAAGGCACAACCAGTTGTCCCACCTAGTGAAAGACAGATACCGACAATCAAGGTTCCCACTGCAAAGGTTCCTAGCCCTGCTTGAAGGTCATAGAGACCCAAAGCAAAGATTGTCAATACCAAGACAAAAGTCCCAAGGATTTCACTAATCAAGTTTGACACAGTATCTTTGATAGCTGGTCCAGTGCTGAAAGTTGCTAGAATATTTCCTGCATTTTCTTCCGCCTCATAGTGTGGTTTGAATTGCAACCAAACCAAAATCTGAGCCACCATCGCTCCTGCGAATTGGGCTAGAATATAAGGGAAAACAGAACCCCAAGAGAGCGTTCCTTTTAAGGCCATCGCAAATGTCACAGCTGGATTTAAGTGGGCTGGGCTGAGCGTGCCAGATACAAAGGCCGCAACGGCTACAGCAATTCCCCATCCCATCGTGATGACGATCCACCCTGAATTGTTACTCTTGGTTTTGGGAAGAACCACACCTGCTACAACACCATTTCCTAGGAGGATAAGGATTAAAGTCCCCAAAAATTCTCCAAATAATTCTTTCATCATATCGTTGTCTCCATTTTAAAGAAGGAGAGGGAAGGCAAGGAAGGCTTGTTCCCTCACTTCTAGTTTTTCTTAATTTTTCAATGCCGCTAGATCGTTGTTAGCAAGGGCTGCTTCAACATCCGCACGGTAGGCTGCCTTTTCTTCTTCTGACCAATCATAGAATCGTCCCATTTCATCCAGAACTGGCTCCACAATGCTATCCAAACTATCACGCATAAAGAGCATGTGGTTGGTACGGCGAAGGAGGAAGTCAACTGGGCTCAGAGCCAACTCATTGCGCATTGCATAGTGAAGGGACAAGGTATCTGCCAAGCTGAGTCCTGGCGCTTGTTCCAAGCTGTGAGCAAGGGCAAAGACTTTCGGTGCATTTGAACCGTAGAGATTTGCTAGGTAATGAGCTTCCTTGCTATCCAAGCCACGTGACACTCCAAGTTGAGCAAAGGCTTCAATTTCTGAGTCCACATTTGCTGGGTTCAATTCTCCACCTGAAACAGGATAAGTCTTCGAGTTGATCAGTTTAAAGCTGCGGTCAAATTCTGCTTTGAGAATGTCAACCACGCGCTCCATAGCCCCTTCAGCCATCTTACGGTAGTCTGTGATTTTACCACCAGCAAGGGTCAACAGGCCATTGTCATCACGGTCCAAGCTCGAACCACGTGAAACTGCAGATGGGTCCAAATGTTTCTCAGATGTGCTACTTTCAAGCTTGCTGACAGCAGACTCAACATCTTCACGCGATTTTTCTTTCGATAGATAAGCCTCGACAGTCGCAATCAAGTTATTGAAGCTTTCATCGCTAATGGTTCCGTTATTTCCACCATTGTAGTCAGAAGCGCTATTGCCTGCGATCAATGGACGAAGACCAGCCCAGCTGCTTTCAATATCAGCAACGGTAATGTTTGCTTCTGGGAAGCGGTTGTTGACAATGCCAAGTAGATAATCTACATCTTCCTGCGTCACTTTTGGATGTTCCAAATCACCTGTGTAGTCTGTATCGGTTGTACCAAAGTAAGTCTTGTTTTCACGTGGGAGAACAAAGACCATACGACCATCTCCCAAACCTGTGTCAAAGTAAACTGGCTGTGAAACCTTGATCTTGCTTGAGTCCACCACCAAGTGAACTCCCTTAGTTGGACGCATTTGTGAGAATTGCGTTCCCTTATTAGACAGATTGCGTACCTTGTCGCTCCAAGGACCTGTCGTGTTGATAACCAGACGAGCCTTGATATCAAAGACTTGGTCTGTCAACAAATCACGAGCCACGACACCTGTAATCTTACCACTTTCGTCAAAGAGGAAGCCTTCTGCCTTCACGTGGTTGGCAATGAGGGCACCATCTTGGTTGGCACGTTTGATGTTTTCGATCACGAGACGCGCATCGTTGTTACGGAAGTCAAGATAAACTCCACCTCCTACCAAACCTTCTTTCTTCAAGTTTGGCTGGCGTTCCAAGACTTCTTCTTTGCTCAAAACCTTGTTTGCAGCAGGCGTATTGTTAACCCCTGCCAATAGGTCGTACAAGTCCATGGCTACTTTGAGACGGAAAAGGCTAAATGTTGCTCCATCCTCGTCGTAAACTGGCAAGAGCATTGGATCTGGTTTTGGAATATGTGGAGCGACTTGTTGAACCACCGCACGCTCAGAAACTGTATCTGATACCACTTCCACGTCGAATTGTTTGAGATAACGTAGACCTCCGTGGACCAATTTTGTTGAACGGCTAGATGTTCCTTCTGCGAAGTCCTGCATTTCAATCAAACCAGTGTCAAGACCACTGGCTGCTGCCTGCAAAGCTACACCAGCTCCTGTAATCCCGCCACCAATAACCAAGAGATCCAAGGTGCGTTCCTGCATTTTTTTAATTGATAATTCACGTGTTTTCTTTGAAAATTCCATATTTACACACTTTCTATCTGAGTCACTTTATTCTTCCAATATTAGTCATCTACTTCCGCAAAGACTTGAGTTGCTTTCACAGCCTTCTTCCAGCCCTTATAGAGTTGTTCCTTACGAGATTCGTTCATCGATGGTTCGAAAAGTTCTCCTGTCTCGTTCAAGAGTTTCAACTCATCCAAGTCCTTCCAGTAGCCTACTGACAATCCTGCCAGGAAGGCTGCCCCTAGGGCAGTTGTTTCCAAGTTTTTAGCGCGTGCGATATCAATTCCCAAGATGTCAGCTTGGAACTGCATGAGGAAGTTGTTCATGGCTGCACCACCATCTACCTTCAAGACTTGGATAGCTGTCTGAGCATCCACTTGCATGGTGTCGATGATGTCACGTACTTGATAAGCGATAGATTGCAAAGTCGCCTTGATAAAGTCTTCTTTAGTTGTTCCACGAGTCAAGCCAAAGACAGATCCTCGAGCGTTTTGGTTCCAGTATGGTGCCCCTAGACCTGTAAAGGCAGGTACGACATAGACTTCGTCATTATTGTGAGAATTAAGAGCATATTTTTCAGACTCTGGTGAGTTTTCCACCATGCGAAGACCGTCACGAAGCCATTGAATGGCACTTCCTGCGATGAAGATAGAACCTTCCAAAGCATAGTAAACCTTGCCGTTAATACCATAACCAATCGTTGTCAAAAGGTTGTTTTCAGACAACTGCATTTCTTCACCAGTGTTCATGATGATGAAGGAACCAGTTCCGTAGGTATTTTTAACCATACCAGGATCAAAAGCCAACTGACCAAAGAGGGCTGCTTGTTGGTCACCCGCCATACCAGAGATTGGCACTTCTCCACCGTAGAAATGGAATGGAGCTGTCTTGCCATAGATTTCAGAATTAGAACGAACTTCTGGAAGCATAGCCTTAGGAATGTTGAGGATTTCCAAAATCTCATCATCCCACTTTAGTTGTTTAATGTTATAGAGCATGGTACGAGCCGCATTTGAGTAGTCCGTCACGTGAGCCGCACCGTCAGTCAATTTCCAAACCAACCAAGTATCGATAGTACCAAAGAGCAATTCACCCTTTTCAGCTCGCTCTTGAGCGCCTTCTACATGGTCCAAAATCCAGCGAACCTTGGTAGCAGAGAAGTAAGCATCGATGATTAAACCAGTCTTTTCATGGAATTTTTCCACATAACCTTGGCTTTTTAGTTGTTCAGCCAGAGGAGCAGTTTGGCGTGATTGCCAAACGATAGCATTATAGATAGGGAGCCCTGTTTTCTTATCCCAGACGACAGTTGTTTCACGCTGGTTGGTAATCCCGATGGCTTCGATTTGACTTGGTTTCACACCACTTTCGATGAAAGCACCCGCGATAACTGACTGAACAGAGTTCCAAATTTCATTGGCATTGTGCTCTACCCAACCTGCTTGAGGGAAAATCTGAGTGAACTCTTTTTGGCTGGAGCTGACCTTTTCTCCTTTTTTGTTAAAAATGATGGCACGAGAACTGGTAGTTCCTTGGTCAATAGCCATGATGTATTTTTCTTGTGACATGTGCTGTCCTCCTGATAAAATCTTGAGGGGGTTCCTCTTTACAGTAACTAGTATACAAAATAAAGCGCTTTCTTGTCTATCAATTTTTTTAAAATTTTAAAAAAAAGTGAGGAGATTGTGCGAATTTCACAAAAAAGACCTGAAAAATCAGGTCTTTTAGGCAAATAGCATCTGACGGATCGTAGCTAAATCTTCGATGTCCAAATCATTTTTCAAATAGTAGACAGGTGTTTGTTCTTTCTTATGGATAGGGTTATTTGTAACCAGCAAGTCATAATGACGAGTACGGTCATAGGCTTCGATGGTAATGAAGCGATTGTACTCCAAATATCGTTTTAAAAGGGCTGACATTCTCGAAAAGACAAGGAAGCCTGCTGTTAGATCTAGCCCTATTCTCAGATGCTTGCCTATATTTTCTGCCATATACTCCATCAACTGAAGCCATTCCCAAATGATTTTTTTATCCAGATCCGTCCCCTGATGAAAGGCTGGCAAGGAGGCGAAAATTTTCTGAGCAATATCTCGAAAGTCATGCTCCATCAGCAAATAAGGGTGGCGATGCTCTATCTGATACTTGTATCGATCTTGCAAGATATAGCCCTTGTATAGATAAACTTGACCACAAAGTTGACTCAGTTCATAAGTGATATGGTCCTCTGTATAGTCCCCTAATAGCTTCTCCTTCTTCATTTCCTGGATCATTTGTGTCAGTAAAGCCGCAAGTTCTCCCCCAAATCCGAGTATGTACTCCATGGTATGAAGGGGCAAAATGCGATGAGACAAGAGGAAAGAGAAGAAAATCATCATCTCCCCATCCTCAGTTCCTAGAGGAATGTGCTGCCCACCAAAAAAAGAAGAAGCCTTGCCAAGTAGACGAAAGTAGAAAATATTGTCAAAATAGCCCCGCATTTTTTCTTCTATAACATGAAATTGACAGGCGTTAACCCGAAGGCGCTGTTGACTGATATGAGTCCAGAGAACCAAGTCCAATTTCTGACCCGAAGACAAGCTGGCACCGCAGATTTCTTCTAGAGTAGCAATATCCTGCTTTCTCTCAGCTTTCTGCATGTGACCTTCCTACTCCTGACTGGACCAGACCTTGCGGAAAAGGCAGAAATAAAAGTAACGAATCTGATGCTCTGGACCTCGCCAACGACCATTTTGGATGGATAAGTCAAACTCTGACAAAATATGATTCAAGCTAGACAAATGGCGACCAAACGTGGCCTCGCTAATCATTAATTCTTGAGCCAGTTGATGGGCTAGGAACTGTTGGTGATAGAGAAGGTAAACCAAAATTTGGTACTTAATGGCATTGTCTAGAAATAAGCTCCGAATCTCTCTCCCCTTTGTGGCAGTACCGACAGACAGACGCAGGCTTTCATCATCCAAGTGGATGGTCAGCTCTAACCCTCTTTCTAAAGCATTTTCGTTAATTAGAGAGATATACTTGGTTAAGGTCGCCTTTGAAAAACCTGTTTCTTCCATGACTTCCTTGACTGTTGTCTGCGAATCTTGTAATAGGAAAGAAAGGACTAAAAATTGACCAGATTCGGCTTTTTCCATCAAATCACCTAAATACATTTGTTACCCCTTTCATTTTCTCCTACAAGCATAGCATAAATCTTACAAATGCTGAAATAATCTGTTTCTCATTTTATTTTAAGGTTGATTTCCTCGTCATTATTCCACAGAAACAGCAAACACACAACTCCCCCTTTGGGCATTTTTATGCTAAAATAGTAGCTATGGATAAAATTATTAAAACTATATCAGAAAGCGGAGCCTTTCGTGCTTTTGTCCTTGATAGCACTGAAACCGTCCGCACTGCTCAAGAAAAACATCAAACCCAAGCCAGTTCAACCGTCGCACTTGGTCGCACCCTTATCGCTAGCCAAATTCTCGCAGCTAATGAAAAAGGAAATACCAAACTAACGGTTAAAGTTCTTGGAACAAGCTCTCTCGGTGCCATCATCACGGTCGCAGATACCAAGGGAAACGTCAAAGGCTACGTTCAAAATCCAGGTGTTGACATCAAAAAGACTGCAACGGGTGAAGTCCTAGTCGGACCTTTTGTTGGAAACGGTCAATTTCTCGTTATCACAGACTACGGTACTGGAAATCCCTACAACTCCATGACTCCCCTCATCTCTGGGGAAATCGGTGAAGACTTGGCATACTACCTGACTGAAAGCCAACAAACCCCTTCAGCAGTCGGCCTCAATGTTCTTTTGGATAAAGACGACAAGGTCGAAGTTGCCGGAGGTTTCCTTCTCCAAGTGTTGCCAGGAGCCAAGGACGAGGAGATTGCTCGCTTTGAAAAACGCATCCAAGAAATGCCAGCCATCTCAACCCTTCTGGAAAGTGACGACCATATCGAAGCTCTCCTCAAGGCTATCTACGGTGACGAATCCTACAAACGTCTATCTGAAGAAGAAATCCGTTTCCAATGTGACTGCAGCAAAGATCGCTTTATGAACGCTCTTGCCAGCCTTCCAAATTCAGACCTTGAGGAAATGAAAGAGGAAGACCACGGGGCAGAAATCACTTGTCAATTCTGCCAAACAACTTATAACTTTGATGAAAACGACTTGGAGGAACTCATTCGTGACAAATCTTAATACATCTTTTATGATTGGCAATGTTGAGATTCCCAATCGTACTGTTTTAGCACCCATGGCTGGCGTGACTAACTCAGCCTTTCGTACCATCGCAAAAGAGCTCGGTGCAGGACTTGTTGTCATGGAAATGGTCTCTGACAAGGGAATCCAATACAACAATGAAAAAACCCTGCACATGCTTCATATCGATGAAGGCGAAAACCCAGTTTCTATCCAACTTTTTGGTAGTGATGAAGACAGCCTCGCTCGCGCAGCAGAATTCATCCAAGAAAATACTAAGACCGATATCGTCGATATCAACATGGGCTGCCCAGTTAACAAAATCGTGAAGAACGAAGCTGGCGCTATGTGGCTCAAGGATCCAGACAAGATCTACTCTATTATCAACAAGGTCCAATCTGTCCTTGATATCCCCCTCACTGTCAAAATGCGCACTGGCTGGTCTGATCCATCCCTAGCCGTGGAAAATGCCCTCGCTGCTGAGGCTGCAGGTGTCTCTGCCCTCGCTATGCACGGCCGTACCCGTGAACAAATGTACACAGGTCACGCAGACCTTGAGACTCTTCACAAGGTTGCTCAAGCTTTGACCAAGATTCCATTTATCGCAAATGGTGATATCCGTACGGTCCAAGAAGCCAAACAGCGTATCGAAGAAGTCGGGGCTGACGCTGTCATGATTGGTCGCGCAGCCATGGGAAACCCCTATCTCTTCAACCAGATCAACCACTACTTTGAAACAGGAGAAATTCTCCCTGACTTGACATTTGAAGACAAGATGAAAATCGCCTACGAACATTTGAAACGCTTGATTAACCTCAAAGGAGAAAACGTAGCCGTTCGTGAATTCCGCGGTCTCGCTCCTCACTACCTCCGGGGAACATCTGGAGCTGCCAAACTTCGTGGAGCCATTTCACAAGCTAACACCCTAGCAGAGATTGAAGCCCTCTTGCAATTAAACAAAGCATAATAGAAAAAACCGTAACTCGCTTGGAGTTTACGGTTTTTTAGATTCTAGGAAAACCTAGATACTATTATTGAATCAAGGCAACGCTTGAAACTTTACCATCCGCACCTGTTGTAATTTGGATGATTTTTCCTCCACCGATTTTGGCATTATACTTGCCATCATCAAGAGTGTAAGAGTAGCCTCTGATAGAATAGTTTTCTTTCTTTCCATCTGCAGTTTCTACTGTGAATTGCCCTCCTGATGAAACCGTAATCGTTTCGCCATTCGCTCCCTTCCAGTTACCTGCTGCAGCTGAGAAGTCACCATCCACCATGGTTAAAACTCCCTTGTAGCGTTTGTTGTGTTCTGCCTGCTTATCTTGAAGTTTGCGGTCAGTTGTTGGATCATAGTTTGACTGGTTAGACTGGGCTTGAGAACCTTGTTGAGTTGACGGAGCCTGAGAAGGGGCTTGTTGACTAGGAGCTGCTTGTTCTTGTCTTGATTCAGGTGCTGGTTTCGCTTGTGACTGATCTGCCGTTGTAGAAGACTGACCAGAAGATGCCTGAGCCTTTTCAGATGAAGCTGAGCTTGAAGATTTTTGAGTCTTGCTTTCTTTACTAGAAGAAGCCGCTTTGGAACTTGATGACTGACTTGTTTTTGCAGAGCTGCTAGTTTGAGTGGTTTCATTTTTATTTCCACAAGCTCCCAGTAGCAAGGTAGAAGCCAAGACAGTCGCTGCCATCAATTTGATATAGGTTTTCTTTTTCATTTTTCTACTCCTTTGTAACATTTTTGAAATGTTAAGAAATCTTTTTGTAATATAATTGTAACATTAGACTTTGAATCTGTCAACTATTTAGAGAAACTATTTTAAAAATTATTCTCTCTACTATCTCTATTCGTAATCGAAACGAAAAAATAGGAAAATTTTTTAGATTAGAGCTATTTTTTTACATCCTACTTTATATAGTCGCTTGCATTGTTCTAAAATAAAAACAGTCGCAACAGCAAAGTAACCTAATAAGGGCAAACAAAGAGGTCGGGAACTTTGTTCCGACCTCGCTTTTTATTTCAATCGATAGGTTTTTCTTGGTTTCTTTTTGGGCACTCGTTTGAGTCCGACTTCTTCTACATATTCGCCGTATTTTACGAGAAAGTTATTGCTGACGATTGGGCGACCTGGGTTGATGAGATTGACTAGTTCAGTTCCTTCGTAGACAGTGAACTCCTCTTCCAGCAGATAAAGGAAGGTCGGATTCCAGTCAAGTCGCCCTTGGATTCGTTTGATGGACTCTTGAATAATAGCATAATGGTCAAAGGCGAAGGCACTCTCCTCCAACTCTACTTCCTCTAGGAAGCACTTGCCCGTCTGAAAATCCACATCTACGAAAACGACATCCTTAGCATCGTCTCCAGCCTGAACGAGGTCTAAGGCACGACTAGGCAGGTACACCAAGTGGGCAATGGTCACCGTCCAGCCCCGTGGATCACGACCGGGAGTCGATACTGTCATCAATTGCTCGATTTTTTCTAAAGGTAGATCGAGATTGACTTCTTCTCTCACCTCACGCTGACAGGCATGCGCAGCATCTTCTCCCTTGTCCATAAAGCCTCCAACCAGAGCCAAACAGTTTTGATAAGGGTGGGCCTTGCGACGGATCAGCAGGAGCTTGATCTTTCCTTCGACAAAGCAGTAGGCTACCATATCTACTGTCACACTTGGTTTTTCATATTGAGGGAGTTCCTGCCTGTAGTACCAGTCTAAAAACTCCTCCTGACTGGCATGGATTTCATAATATTCTTTTTCCGTCATCCCTGCTGGAATCTTCGTATCTACCATTTTAAGCCTCCTTTCGAACTGCCTTGGTCCATTGGTACCATCCCACTAGACTGTTGAGTGTGTAAACCCAGTACATCCCTTGGATGTGAATATTTTCACCCCACCAGAGATAAATACTAAAGAGATTGGTTGCAATCCAGAAAATCCATTGCTCACGGTAGAGACGTGTCATCAAGAGCTGACCAACACCATTGGTCGCATCAGTAACACTATCACGGAAAGGACGAGCGCTATTGATACTTTGATAAGCCAAGCCCATACCAATCCAGATAATGGCAGTCAAGGCCAAGTACTTGAGCCAGTCAAGAACAGATAATTTCTTAGCTTCAAAGTGGGATTCTTCTGGTTTTCCTTGGTCATTGATACGATTGGACAGCCAAGCATAGAGACCAATCGGCTGCATGACAAAGAAGTAAACAGTCGTCAAAACTTCGCCATAAAAAGTCGCATTCATAGCTAAAATCAAATAGATAGCCGAGTTAATGGCCCCAAAGAGATAATTGCTTGCACGCCCTTCTGCTACCAAAATAACACAGACAATCCCAGTCCAAGATGCAAACAAGCTCAGCCAGTCATGGCTTTCTGTATTTTGCGTGAATTCCAAGATCAAGGGAACACTTGACAGGGCGATGAGATACAACCACTGGAAAAGGCTACGGCCGACAAAGAGATCTTTCCATAGCAGGCGCATGATTCCTGCAAAACCGATCTTGCGAGCTTCAGCATGGACATTTTTAAAGTTTTCGATAAATTGTGTGATTTTTTCAGTTAGTTTTTTCATATTTTTCTCCTAATCTGCTTGGTAAATGGCATCAATAGCCACTTTGGCTGCTTCATAATTGCCTAGATAATCCTCTGCTAGATAAACTAGTGGAATGTTGGTTAAGTATCGCTCCCTCATCTGATCCAAATGCTGGGAAAAACTGTAGCGAATATGGTCTTCTGCCATGGTCATATCTCTAAATCCGTCATTGACATAGGAACCGACAGGTTGCACGAAGAGAATCAAGTCCCATTTTTCCTTGGCCAAGATTGAAACAAAGAGATTGTCAAAGGTTTCTCCTGATAAGTCCCCTTGGTCCTCAGTCTCCATGTAATAGTCATAGTAACCCTTGGTTACCAATGAATTGGTATCGGCTATCACTAGACCTCGATTGGCATTGCTATCGATTAACTTGGAGGTCTGGTCATACTGTCCCAACAGGAGATAGTAGTAATCCTTTGGAGTCAATTCATCGTCGCGGACATTGTTTTTGATCTGGTACTCACGCGCGTATTCCAGACTAACGGGTGCATCGTAATACCTTGCCAAATCCTTGGCCAGAGTGGTCTTCCCATTGCTAGCACTTCCCATAATCAACACTTTCTTGGTAAACTGACGACGGAAGGGTTGAGCGATGTATTTCCAATATTTGCTTGGATTTTCTCGAATCATAGTCGCTGAGATACCAAACTTTCTTTCTTTCAAGACGGTGCCAAATCCACGTTTAGCTAGCTCTTGCTGGTAGTCTGCTTCTCCTACAAAAAAAGTCAGTTCTTGCTGGTTTTCATCATAGGAAATCTCTGCTAACATCTGGTCCAACCACTCCTGCCAGCCCATAGGGTAACGGGGAAGGTTGGTCTCATCCAGCTTGCAGACAGAGGTCAATTCGTCATCACAAAAAGCCTCTCGGATATAGCGAAATCGTTTTTGAAGACTTAAACCTACCTGCTCCCCTCGGTCTCCCTCGTAGCCTGAAACGACTACCCAGACCTGGTCACACTGACGCTTCGCTCGCTGAATCAGATCGATATGCCCCTGATGGAGAGGGGCAAAGGTCCCAAATACCACTGCTGTTTTCTTTTTCATAAACGTTTTACCTTTTTATAATTTTTGATATTTTTATTTTCTATGTTTTTATTATATACTATATTTTTGTTTTGTCAATAGTTTTTTTATCATTTTTTATAAAAAAGTAGCAAAAAAAAGAATCAGGATTGCTCCTGACTCTCCATTTTTAAGCAATATCAAATTTTAATTGACCAGCTTTAACACCTATCTTGAGGGTCTTGCCTGCTACTAGTTCTCCCTTGAGAAGGAGTTCTGCTAGCTTGTCTTCCACTTCTGTTTGCAGGGTTCTGCGAAGTGGGCGAGCTCCCATTTCTGGATCATATCCTTGACTTGCTAGTAACTTCAACGCTGAAGCTTGCAGTTTCAAGTCGATGCCCTTCTCAGCGAGGCTAGCAATCAATGGTTTCACCATAATCTTGACAATTTCCTGCATGTGTTCGCTATCTAAGCTATGGAAGACCAACTTTTCATCAATACGGTTGATAAACTCTGGTCGATAAGCTTTTTTCAACTCTTCAAAGATTCGTTTTTCCATATTTTCCTGGTCAAAACGAATGTCCTTGGCCCCAAAGCCGACCGTCTTGTCATCACGAAGAGCCGTCGCACCAAGGTTTGACGTCATGATGATAATGGTATTTGAAAAATCAACCTTGCGCCCCTTGCTATCTGTCAAGACGCCGTCGTCCAGAACCTGCAAGAGAACATTAAAGATATCTGGGTGGGCCTTTTCTACCTCGTCAAATAGAAGAACGGAGTATGGTTTGTTGCGAACCTTCTCAGTCAACTCCCCACCTTCTTCGTAGCCCACATAACCCGGAGGAGCTCCATTGAGACGGCTAGCCGCAAATTTCTCCATATACTCACTCATATCAAAGCGGATAAGGGCTGATTCGTCATCAAAGAGAACTTCTGCCAGAGCCTTGGCCAATTCGGTCTTACCGACACCCGTCGGTCCTAGGAACATAAAGGAACCAATCGGACGCTTGTGACTGCGAATCCCTGACTGGTTGCGGCGAATCGCACGGCTAATGCTTGAAACAGCTTGATCTTGACCGATGACACGTTTGTGTAGTTCAGCTTCCAAGTTCAGATATTTCTTAGCATCAGTCTGAGTCAGTTTTTGAACTGGAATCCCTGACAAGCGGCTCAAAGTAGTCAGGATTTCAGTCTCTGTTACCAAGTCTTTATAGACAGGGACTTCCTGTTCCTTTGCGATTAGCTGGCCTGCTTGTTTCCACTTGCCATCCATCAAGGCCTTGTCAGCTGGACTCAAGTCGGATTCGTCTGCTTTCACATGCTTGGATTTGTTTTGCACAGTTGCTGCCGCTTCATCCAAGAGGTCGATAGCAGAGTCTGGCAAGTGACGACTGGTCAGGTAACGATGGGCCATCTTAACAGCCGTTTCGACAGCTTCATCTGTGATTTGCACACGATGGTGTTTCTCATAGGTAGACTTCAAACCTTGCAAAATAGTCATACTGTCAGCTAGACTTGGCTCTTCAATCGTCACTTTTGCAAAACGTCGAGAAAGGGCTGCATCTTTTTCGATGTGTTTTTGGTATTCTTCCTGAGTGGTTGCACCAACCGTTCTCAAAGTTCCACGTGCCAAAGCTGGCTTCAAGATATTGGCTGCATCCAGCGTCGAGTCAATACCACTACCAGAACCCATGATGGTGTGGAGTTCATCGATAAAGAGGATCACTTTGCCATCTTCCTCGATATCCTTGATGATATTGTTCATACGCTCTTCAAAATCTCCACGGAAACGTGTCCCCGCAACAACATTCATCAAATCAAGTTCCAAAACGCGCATCTTGGCCATTTCCGCAGGCACATCCCCACTGGCAATACGCTGAGCAAGACCAAGTGCCAGAGCTGTTTTCCCGACACCCGCATCTCCAACCAAGACCGGATTGTTCTTGGTCTTCCGACTCAAAATCTGAATCATACGTGAGATTTCCTTGTCTCGACCGATAACTGGCTCTAACTTGCCAGAACGCGCTTGCTCCGTCAGGTCATGCGTGTAGTCCTCTAGACCACCACTTTGAGCTTGAGGCATGCCCATCATATTGGCCATGGAATTTTGCTTGTCAGTTACTGTGCGATGGCGTTGACGCAAAGCCTTGAGATCTTCTCTTGTCCAGCCAGCACGCTCTTCTAGATTACGACGAAGAGCAGCAATTCTGACCTGATCTTTCTGGTCTTCATAAGAGAAGCCTGCTCTCTCCAAGATGCGAGTTGCCAAAGCATTACCATCATGCAAAATCGCATAGAGGACATGCTCTGTCCCTAGCACCTTAGCATGTACCACTGAGGCTACATATTCTGCTTCCGCAAAGAGGACCTCCAAACGATGGGAAAAGGGTAATTCCGTAAAAGTTTCATCTTGGCTATAGTCGGTTTCAGTCAGTTCCAACGCAACCTCTTCTAAACGGTCCATTTCATAAGGATAATCGTTTAAAGTCGCACCTGCCACACTGTAACTGTGATTAGACATGGCAATCAACAAGTGCCAAGACTCTAAGTAACGAGCTCCAAAATGGCTCGCAACCATGTAGGCACTTTCGATACATTCATTCAATGCTTTTGAATAGTTCATCTTACTTCTCTTTTCTATCTACCTCTTGTAATAGCTGTCGGAGCATATTGGCACGGACAGCTGAGGATTCTTCTCCTAGGACACGATCCGTTGCTACTGAAGTCAGCAAGGTCATCTCTTGCTTGGTCATCAAGTCCTGCTCCACCAAAAGCTGGAGAATATCCTCATAGATCTCCTGACTAACTCGCTCACCAATCGAGTAAAGCAAATCGCGGAGCATCTCATGATGACTGGAAAATTCAATACGCCCTATGCGAATGTAGCCTCCGCCACCACGCTTGCTCTCAACCAAGTAACCTCTACTTTCCGTAAAGCGGGTCTTAATGACATAGTTGATCTGACTCGGTACAACCTGGAAGGTATCTGCCAACTGGCTCCGCTGCAATTCCACGATACCAGACTGGTCTAAAATCGCCTTGATATAGGCTTCGATATGATCTGATGTATTTTTAAATCTCATAGTAAATCAAACTCCTTCTTTGAACCTTGACTATCTTTGACTATTATACCGAAATTTTTGATTTTTTTAAAGGAAAAGGGAACGAGTTGCGAAGATTATTATAAAATATCCAAAACAAAAAGATGGGACCGTAAAACGGTCACCATCATTTTGCTTTATTCAAAGTTAAGATTAGTCAACTTTTTTAGCACGGTATACAAGTCCTGCCAAAGCTGCAAGAACTAGACCAAGAATAGTAGAGAATGCTGTAAAGTCTGCTCCACCAGTGTTTGGCAAATCTCCCTTAGGTTGTTCACCCTTAGGTTCTTCCTTAGGTTCTTCTTTTTTCGGTTCAGTATACGTGTTAGTGATTGTTGGGTTGTTACCTGTAACTGTTGTTACAAGTTGACCTGTACCATTATCTGTCACTGTTACTGTCACTTTGTAAGAATTCTCATCATATTTGATATTCTCATCGTTACCTTTTACTTCAGTAATAGTGTAAGTGTAGACACCTGCTTTTGCGAAATCAATTGCTTTGAAAGTAACAGTACCGTCTGCAGCGTTTGTAGCTGTCTCAACGACTTTGTCACCTTCTTTAAGTTCAAACTTAAACTGACCTGCTTCAAGAGGTTTACCATTCAAGACTTTCTTAGCTGAGAAAATTACTTTTGTTGAAGATGCAACATAAGTGTTTGTGAAAGTTGGGTTGTTGTCAGTTACAGTCGCAACAAGTTGGCCTGCACCGTTATCTGTAACGTTTACTGTTACATTGTGAGTAGATTTATCGTATGTCACACCTGCTTCGCTACCTGCTTTTTCTGAGATAGTGTAAGTGTGCTCACCTACTGCTGTGTACGTGATATCTTCGAAAGCAACAGTACCGTCTGCAGCGTTTGTAGCTGTTCCAATTACTTTGTTACCTTCTTTAAGTTCAAACTCATATTTGCCTGCTTCAAGGGCTTTACCTTCCAAGACTTTAGTAGCCGTGATAGTAGCTTTTGTTTCAGCGGCTTTATAAGTGTTGGTGAAGGTTGGGTTGTTCTTAGTTGCAGTTGCAACAAGTTGGCCTTGACCGTTATCTGTAACTGCTACCTTAACTTCGTGTTTAGCAGTGTCGTATGTCACACCTGCTTCGCTACCTGCTTTTTCTGAGATAGTGTAGGTGTGTTCACCTGCTGCTGTGTACGTGATATCTTCGAAAGTCACAGTACCGTCTGCAGCGTTTTTAGCTGTCGCAACGACTTTTTCACCTTCTTTAAGTTCAAACTCATATTTACCAGCTTCTAGTGCTTTACCTTCCAAGACTTTAGTAGCCGTGATAGTAGCTTTTGTTTCAGCGGCTTTATAAGTGTTGGTGAAGGTTGGGTTGTTCTTAGTTGCAGTTGCAACAAGTTTACCTTGACCGTTATCTACTACATTCACTTTAACTGTGTAAGATTCAGTTGAGTAAGTCACACCTGACTCTGTTCCTGCTTTTTCAGTGATAGTGTAAGTGTGCTCGCCTGCTTCTGTGTAGTTGACGTTGAAGACAACTTCGCCTGAAGCAGCATTCTTAGCAGTAGCTACAACTTTATCTGTATCTTTTTCTTTCAATTCGAAAGTATAAGCATCAGCTACAAGTTCTTTACCATTCAAGACTTTCTTAGCTTTGATTGTCGCATCTGTTGAAGCAGCTTTATAAACGTTCGTGAAAGTAATGTTCTTTGTATCTGGTGTTGCAACAAGTTGACCTTGACCGTTATCTTTAACGACTACTTTTACTTCATAAGCATTTGGATCGTATTCAACTCCGGCTACATCACCTGCTTTTTCAGAGATAGTGAATGTACGGGTTTCTTCTTGTGTGAACTTAAGTTCTGGGAATTGAATCTTACCGTTTGCATCGTTTGAAACAGTGTGGAGAACTGCTCCGTTTTCTTTCAACTCAAATTCAAATTGACCAGCCTCAATAGCTTTACCGTTCAAGACTTTAGTAGCTTCAAGTTGAAGTTTTGCTTCTTTAGCAGCGTATGAGTTTGTAAATTCTTTCTTAGAATCTTTATATTTAACGCTGGCAATCTTTTGACCATACACGTTTGCTACAGTAACTTCTGCTTCAAGTACTGAATCATCGTATGTATAGCCTTTTTTGTTGTCATTTACTTCTTTAATTTGGTATTTGAATGTACCTTCATTAGAGAATTTAACTGTTGGGAATTTAATATTTCCTTCAGCATCGTTTTTAGCTTCAGTTACAGAACCATCTGGAGCAATCAATTGGAAAGTAAATGCATCTGCCTCAAGAGTTTTTCCTTCAAGTTTTTTCTTAACTTGGAATTCAACCTCATCAGACTTCGCACCTGAACCGATACCTTCTGTAGTTGTCAAAGGAGCAAATCCATGAACATCAAATGTTTCTTGATCTGTTGTCGCTTTAACATCGTTAAATGCTTTTTTAGTTGCATTGTCAACAGGAGCAGTTAGACGAGTTTTATATAAGATATAGAGACCTTGTCCGTCCATTGTACCATCACCGTTTGGAGTGATTGTAAAGTGATTTCCATCAACAACGTTGACATGGGCAGCTTCTAGTCTTGGACGAGCTTCAGCTTTGTTCCACTCAGTAAAGTAGTAACCAGTAATTTCACTCGCAAGAACTTGTCCTTCTGGAATAGTATCTTCGAGTTTAACCCCTGTGTAAGATTTTGCATAGCGGTTAACACGGATACGCCAGTTTACATAGTTAGGATCGTCTGAGTCTTGAACTCCCCATTTAGTAAATCCAGTTGGGTCATCATCTGGGACGATACGAGTCAAAGTATAAACTTGGTCACCTGGGATATCAATTTGATAAGGAGTGTTTAATTTAACACTATCTGCCCAAACGACTGTAAACAAGGCTGTAATTGCCTTGTTCTCTGACAAATTAGCAAAGTAAGCAGCATTTGTTACTTTGACAGTAGCTGTGTTATCTGCTCTACTAGTTGTCAATTCAGCAATAGTTGTTTGCCCATCTGGTGCTTTCAATTCCGTAACAGAATCTTTTTCAATTTTAAATTCGTTTGGAACATGATACACCATGTAATCCCCATCTTTGAGGGTTACATCATTTGGGAAACTATAAGTTGGTTGAAGATAGAATTTACCTTCCCCGTACTTAGCGCCATCAACAAGTTTGTTATTGTTGATTGTTGAAACAGTTTTCATTGTATAACTGCTCGCTGGTAGTTCCTCCGCTTGAACAACTGTGCTAACTTTGAGTGCAGGTAGAAAAACTGACACTACTAGCAGCAAGGCCATCAAGCCATGAAAGAGTTTACTAGTTCTCTTTTTCACCACATTATCCTCCTTATTGTCTATAATGGTTCAATTATATTATACAGATTCATGACAAAATGTCAACTAAAATTTATTTATTTTTATATTAACTTACCATTTATTTAAATAATAAGCCCAATCATGCATGTTCATCAGCTTTGAAACAATTAAATACAGGCAAAAATTTCGCTTGGATTTAATATATACTAATTTCCTAAAAGCTACGTATTTAATCCCAATTCTGCTAAGATTTGTCGTTTGTAGGCAATTTTTTGGACTTCCTTGTCCTCGTCTTCAGACCAATCTAGTTTAATTTCTGAAACAATCTGTCCAGGGCGATTTTTCAAGATATAGATGCGGTCGCTAAGATTGAGGGCCTCTTCGATACTATGTGTGATGATGAGGGTCGTCAGCTGCAACTGCTTGTGAATCTCCAAATACCAAGCGTGGAGTTCCATCTTTGTCATCTCATCTAAGGCGCTAAAGGCCTCATCCAAAAGAAAGAGCTTGTGTCCGAAAAGATAGGTACGAAGCAAGGCCACACGCTGACGCATCCCTCCACTGAGTTCGTGAGGATACTTGTCCCGTACAGCTGTCAACTGGAAGGTCGCAAGGATATCATCCGCTCGGGCAATAGCCTCTGCTTTATCCACCTTTTGAATCAAGAGGGGCAGGATGATATTGCCAAGAACCGTCTTGTGCTCCAAGAGGAGATCCTTTTGCAACATATAACTCACGCGCCCCTTGGGATTTTCCTCGCCATCAAGGACAATTCGCCCAGACTGGACTTCTAAAATTCCAGCGATTAGGTTAAAGAGGGTGGTCTTTCCTACACCACTTGGACCTAGGATAGAAACCACTTCACCCGAAGCCACCTGCAGGTTGATATCTTCTAAAATCTTTTCATCGCCATAGGCATAGCTGACGTGTTCTAGTCTAATTTCTGTCATTATTTTACAAATTCATTAGTGAAACCTTTGTCTGTCAAGTCTTCTTTAAGGATACCATTTTCTTTATCCCATTTGTAGAAGGCATTCCAACGTTCAGCGTCAAATTGTCCCCATTTTTCCTTGTCGCTTGCATATTCTTTTGACAAGTATTTTTGAGATTCGATGACAAAGTCACGTTTTTCCTTGAGTTCGGGAGCATTCTTGATGAGGATATCTGCAGCTTCTTCTGGATGTTCCATGGCATATTGGTAGCCTTTTTTGATAGCTTGGATAACTTTACGAGCTTCTTCTTTGTTGTCTTTCAGATAGTCGTTGTTAGCGATGATAACTGGTGAGTAGTAGTCAAACTCCTTGACATAGTCTTTCAAATACATGAAGTTAGCGTCTACGCCTTGAGATTTGGCAAGGATACCATCCCAACCGTAGTAAATCCAAGCAGTGTCAAAAACACCATTGGCAATTGGTGTGATGGAGTTTGAGTCGTTGTTTGGTACTTTTTCGACCTTTTCGAAGTCTCCACCTTGAGATTCCACCAAGGTTTTCAACATAGCAAGCTCAGTCGGGTCATTCCAAGTTCCGTATTTCTTGCCAACCAAGTCTTTTGGACTGGTGACATTGTCAGATTTGCGAGAAATGATTCCTGATGTATTGTGCTCTACGATAGCGGCAACGGCAGTGATTCCTGCTCCTTTTTCCAATTTCTTAGCCATGTAGTCTTGGAAATAGATAGCAAATGGCGCCTTGCCATTGATCACCAAGTCAGACGAGCTTTCTTCTGGTGGCAATTTCAAATCAACATCCACTCCAGCTTCTTTGAAATAGCCTTTTTCCTTGGCTACATACAGCCCTGTGTGGTTGGTGTTTGGTGTCCAGTCTAGGATAAAGTCAATCTTCTTGACTTCTGCTTCTTTATTGTCCTTAGAAGCAGTTCCTTGACCACAAGCCACCAGTACGACAGCTACAAGAGCTGTTACAAGCGTTAAAAACACTTTCCATGTTTTCTTCATTTTCATTTCCTCTTTTCTTTTTAAAAAACGCTTCTTTTAAGTACGTTTCCATTTAATCACATATTTTTCACTGATATCGACCAGCTTCATCCCTAGAAGACTGATAATCGACACCAGAATAATAATGGCAAACATGGTATCATACTGAAACAGTTTTTTAGACTGAATCATGTAGACACCTAGTCCTTCAAAGCCTCCCAACCACTCAGATACCACTGTTGTGATAAAGGCGTAGGAGACACTGACCCTCAGACCTGCATAAAAGTAAGGCAGACTGACAGGGATTTTAAAATGCCACAGGATTTGCCAAGGCTTGGCTTGCATCAGACTAAACAAAGTCAGCATATCCTTGTCACAATGCCTAAAACCGTCCAAGATACTAACAATGATAGGGAAGGTTGTCGTCAGGATAATCAAGACAATCTTGGGCAATATCCCATAGCCTAGCCACAAGACCAAGATAGGCGCTATGGCAATGGTCGGAATGGTCTGGATAACCACCATCATAGGGTAAATCAAGTCATTGAGCCAAGCCAGACTATCCATGAGTACCGCCATGATACAGGCAATCAAAACTCCCAAAATTAGACCTAGTAAAGCCACTCTCAAGGTCGCCCAGCTATGGTGCCAGAGAAATTCTCTGTCACGAACAAAGGCCTGGAGGATTTCAAAGGGAGTTGGTAGGATAAACTTGGGTAAAAGTTTGAATATTCCTGCTAACTGCCAGATTGACAAGACTCCTAGAAAACCCAATAGACTAATGTGTCGTCTCAGTATACTTTTCAAGTTTCTCATCAATACTTAAAATCTCTCCTACATTTATTTTGACATTGGCAAAGACATTATCTGCCTCCTGCCCGGCTACTTCAAGCGCTTCTTTGAGAATGCGCATGAGCTCATCAAGCTCCCCTTCCAAGACCGTTTCAAAGGGTGTCACCACCATGGTCACGGACTGAGCTTGCAGATAAGCAATCACTTGATCGATAATAGCAATTCGATCAATCCCCTGTGATAGGGGCAAGACTTGCAAGGCAATGCTTGCTTTCATAAAAACCTCCTTTTCTCAGGTTTCCTTTTGACAGAAAGAAAACCCCTTCCATATATGGAAAAGGTGCAGAATTCGGCTAAGTATCGTTCCCTACGCTGGCATTACCCAGATCAGGTGCGGTCGAAGTTTAACACTCCCTCTCAGACTGTACACAGACTCCCATATCTTATATGGAAATATAGTAACGCAAATACAAGGAAAAGTCAAGGAAACTGCTTACAGAAAACTATGAAAAAGAGTTTGAAGGCACGCGCTTCAAACTCTGTCATAGCTTTCTTATTTAGCCTCGTACCAGGTTGCCCCTTCATTTTCATCTGCAATAAGGGGAACACTGATTTGGATGGCTTCTTCCATGGTTTGTTTCACTAGTACTTTGACAGCTGCTAGTTCTGATTTCGGAACTTCAAGGACGATTTCATCATGCACTTGCAAGAGCATCTTGGTCTGATAGCCACCTTCAACTAGAGCTTTGTCTAGCTGAATCATAGCAATCTTGAGAATATCTGCTGCTGAACCCTGAATAGGAGAGTTGATGGCAGTCCGCTCTGCAAAACCACGAATGTTAAAGTTGCG
Organism: Streptococcus oralis; assembly: GCA_963515155.1. Lineage (GTDB taxonomy): Bacteria > Bacillota > Bacilli > Lactobacillales > Streptococcaceae > Streptococcus > Streptococcus oralis_CW. The sequence goes on from CAUPXG010000003.1 coordinate 109,621, forward strand.
CGAATTGATATCTGGCAACTCACGACGACGTTTGAAGAGGGTCTCCACATAGCCCTTATCACGCGCTTCACGCACCACTTCGTCCATGTAGTTTTTAATGCCCGGGAAACGTTCAAAGTAGGTATCAATGTAGGCTTTGGCTTCCTTACGGCTGATGCCCAGATTATTAGACAAACCAAAGTCTGAAATCCCGTAAACCACTCCAAAGTTAACCGCCTTGGCATTGCGACGGTCGTTTGGTGTCACATCCTCAGGACGTTCAATTCCAAAGACACGCATGGCTGTCGAGGTATGGATATCCGCTCCTTCTTGGAAGGCCTTGATTAAGTGCTCATCTTTAGAGATATGCGCCAAAACGCGCAATTCAATCTGTGAGTAGTCAGAGCTGAGAAGGACACTATCCTCCCACTCTGGCACGAAAGCCTTACGAATGAGGCGACCTTGTTCCAAGCGAACAGGAATATTTTGCAAGTTTGGATCCACACTAGACAGACGCCCTGTCTGAGTCAAATCCTGCACATAGCGCGTGTGGATTTTGCCATCATCCAAAATCCAATCCTGCAAACCAATCACATAAGTCGATTGAATCTTAGCAATTTGACGATAATCTAAAATTTTCTTGACGATTGGGGCAATAGGAGCTAGGCGCTCTAACACATCCACTGCTGTCGAGTAACCTGTCTTGGTTTTCTTGGTGTATTCTATAGGGAGACCTAGCTTTTCAAAAAGTAGTTCGCCCAACTGCTTAGGCGAGTTGATGTTAAACTCCTCACCAGCCAATTCATAAATCTCTTGAGTTAGCTTTTCAATAACAAGCTCATTTTCAGCTTGCATCTCAAGTAGGGTTTCTTTCTTGACTGTAATCCCAGCGATTTCCATCTTGGCAAGGACAAAAGCCAGAGGTTGCTCCATGTCATAGAGAAGGTCTAACTGTCCATGTTCACTGAGTTTTTCAAGTAAAACTGGCTCAGTCTCAACCAATACAGCAACCTTGCGAGCCAAGTGCTCCAAGAATTTCTCTCTCTCAGGGATAGCTTTCTTTACCCCCTTGCCATAGAAGGTCTCATCATCAGGCAGATAAGTCTGGCCATAGAGATTCGCAATGGTTGAAATTTCATTATTCTCGACAGTAGAGAGAAGGTATTTGGCCAAACGACTGTCAAAAGCAGGGGCCTGCAGGTTCAAGCCCAAGCGATTTAAAAGAACCTTCGCTTTCTTAAAGTCATACACTTTTAGAGGTGTTTTTTCTAGATAATTCTTGAGAATCGGAGCTTGCAGAAGTTCTAGCTTATCTGTAGCGTAGAGTTTGTCTCCACAAGACCAGGCAACACCAACCAAGTCATCTGTATGGTAGTTCTCACCAAAGAGTTCAAAGTGGAAGATAGAGTCGGCACTCAGCATGTCTTGACTGACTTGGTCAACGATAGTGAAATTCAAGCTCTCAGGCGCATCCGTCGATGACACATTTAAAGCTTGTTTGAGCTGTTTGAAGCCCATCTCATCGTAGAATTTACCTAAGCTTTCCACATTTGGACCACTGTAGACCAAATCATCTAGTCCAATCTCAATCGGTGCCTGAGTCTCAATGGTCGCTAAGGTTTTAGATAAAAAGGCTTGTTCCTTATCATTGATGAGATTTTCCTTCATCTTAGAAGCCTTCATCCCATCGATATTTTCATAAATTCCCTCTAGCGATCCGTGTTCTAGCAAGAGCTTGATACCCGTCTTTTCACCGATTTTCGTGACACCAGGGATATTATCAGACTTATCCCCCATGAGGGCCTTAAGATCAATGAACTGAGCTGGTGTGAGACCCATCTTTTCCATGAGATAGTCTGGCGTGAAGGCCTCAAACTCAGCCACACCTTTCTTAGAAATCTCGACCACCGTATGCTCATCCGTCAACTGGATCAAGTCCTTGTCTCCGCTAACGATTGTCACATTGAAGGAATCTTTCTCAGCCAAACGGCCTAGAGTCCCGATGATATCATCCGCTTCATACTGGGGCAACTCATAATGGCGAATTCCAAGATGGTCTAGCAACTCACGAATGAAGGGAAATTGCTCACGAAACTCATCTGGAGTTTTCGCGCGACCACCCTTGTAGTCTGCATACATCTCTGTTCGAAAAGTCGTTTTACCTGCATCAAAGGCTACCAAAACATGGCTGGGTTCAACTCGCTCTAAGACATGATTCAACATGAGTTGAAAGCCATAGATTGCATTGGTATGAAGACCATTAGCATTTTTAAACCGATCCAACTGCTGATAGAGCGCAAAAAAAGCTCGAAAAGCAACAGAAGATCCATCAATTAATAATAATTTTTTCTTGTCCATACACCCATTATAAAGGAAAGCAAGGAAAAATACCATCGGAAAGAGCTGAAAAACATGGACTTGTCCCTATTTCACCATAAAAAAGAAAAGGACCATTCAAATCCTTTTCTTTTATTGATTTCATGCGATTTATTTGTTTAATTTTCTCTTTGCAAATGGTAGCAAACCAAGAAGGAGACCAACAAATCCTAGTGATGCGACTGCTGAAGCATCTTGGCTTCCCGTATTTGGAAGGAATTGTTCATCTGTTGCTGCAGGCGCTTTGTAGGTACGATCTTGTTTCGTTCCGAGAGTCGGATTTGTAGCCAAAGGAGCTACACTGCCAGTATATTCTGGAACTTCGTTTACTGCTGGTTCAATCTTTTCAGCGTAGGCTGGAATATTGGCTACTGCTGGGGCACCACTTTCTGCATAAACTGGAACATTTGCTAGGGCTGGGGCGCCACTTTCTGCATAAGGCAGAGTGTTGTTTACTATTGGTGTACCGCTTTCTCCGTAAGCTGGAACATTCGCTACGGCTGGAGCGCCACTTTCTGCATAAGGCAGAGCATTGTTTACTATTGGGGCACCGCTTTCTCCGTAAGCTGGAACGTTCGCTACGACTGGAGCGCCACTTTCTGCATAAGGCAGAGCATTGTTTACTATTGGGGCACCGCTTTCTCCGTAAGCTGGAACGTTCGCTACGACTGGAGCGCCACTTTCTGCATAGGCTGGGAGTTCATTTACAGCAGCTTCTACCGCGTTTGCACCTTTATTGTATTCTGGCAACTCTGCAGTTGCAGCTTCTACCGCGTTCGCCCCACCTTTAAAGTCTTCAATTTCGAGAACAGCCGACATGACACTACTTAGAGTCTTAATAGCATCCTCATAGTCTGCTAAAGTTTGTTGCAAGTCTTTGACTTGACTATTCTTGTCACCAGAGACTTGTAAACTTGATAATTGCACTTTAATCTTAGCAACTTGCTCTTCTAATTTACTTAGCTCAAGTTTTTTCGCATTACTATTTTCTTCCGCCGCTTCCTTATCTGCCGCTGCGAGTTTAGCTTGGTCTTGGCTTGAAAAATCTTCTTGATTCATCTCTTCTGCTGGTGTCACCTGATCGCTGTCTTCTGCCAAGAAATCATCTAACAAATCTGACGCTTCGATATCGCCTTCTTCGATAGCTTTCAAGATAGCATCCTTACCAATCACTTCTTTAGCCGCCTTGATGGCTGCTTCCTTATCAGTGATAGCGGCATCTTTGTTGATGTCGTCGATGGTTGATTTTTCGATTTTTTCTAAGGTAGCGATTAAATCTGAGCGAACTTTTGCTGCTTGTTCTGCCGCTTCCTTATCTGCCGCAGCAAGTTTAGCTTGGTCTTGACTTGAGAAATCTTCTTGGCTCATCGCTTCGGCCGGTGTCACCTGATCACTGTCTTCTGCTAAGAAATCGGCCAATAAGTCGGACGCTTCGATATCGCCTTCTTCGATAGCTTTCAAGATAGCATCCTTACCAATCACTTCTTTAGCCGCCTTGATGGCTGCTTCCTTATCAGTGATAGCGGCATCTTTGTTGATGTCGTCGATGGTTGATTTTTCGATTTTTTCTAAGGTAGCGATTAAATCTGAGCGAACTTTTGCTGCTTGTTCTGCCGCTTCCTTATCTGCTGCAGCAAGTTTGGCTTGGTCTTGGCTTGAAAGTTGAGATTGAGTTTTTGATTCGGCCGGTGTTACTTGTTCACTGTCTTCTGCCAAGAAATCTGCCAATAAGTCTGAGGCATCAATGTCGCCTTCTTCGATAGCTTTCAAGATGGCATCCTTGCCAATCACTTCTTTAGCCGCCTTAATCGCCGCTTCCTTATCAGTGATAGTGGCATCCTTGTTGATGTCATCGATGGTTGATTTTTCGATACCTTCAAGCGTTGAAAGCAATTCGCTGTGAGCTTTTTCTTCCGCAGCTTGCTTAGCTTCTTCCTCTTTCTTAGCCTCCTCGGCTGCTTCCTTGTCTGCTGCAGCGAGTGTAGCTTGGTCTTGGCTAGAAAGTTGAGAATGAGTCTTCGCTTCAGCTGGGGTTACCTGATCGCTCTCTTCTGCTAGGAAATCAGCTAACAAGTCTGACGCATCAAGGTCACCTTCTTCAATGGCTTTCAAGATAGCGTCCTTGCCAATCACTTCTTTAGCTGCCTTAATAGCTGCTTCCTTATCAGTGATAGAAGCATCCTTGTTGATGTCGTCGATGGTTGATTGTTCGATACCCTCAAGGGTTGTCACCAATTCGCTGTGGGCTTTTTCTTCTGCCGCCTTCTTAGCTTCTTCCTCTTTCTTAGCCTCCTCGGCTGCTTCCTTGTCTGCTGCAGCGAGTGTAGCTTGGTCTTGGCTAGAAAGTTGAGAATGAGTCTTCGCTTCAGCTGGGGTTACCTGATCGCTCTCTTCTGCTAGGAAATCAGCTAACAAGTCTGACGCATCAAGGTCACCTTCTTCAATGGCTTTCAAGATAGCGTCCTTGCCAATCACTTCTTTAGCTGCCTTGATCGCTGCTTCCTTATCAGTGATAGTGGCATCTTTGTTGATGTCGTCGATTGTCTCTCTTTCAATTTTTTCTAGGGTAGCGCTTAAATCTGAGCGAACTTTAGCTACATCAACCTGAGCCTCTTTATCAGCTTCGTCTAACTTAGCTTGGTCTTCATCTGTGAATTCTGATACAGGTTCAACTACTGTTTTGTGCTCGCTCGTATCTGCTGGCCAGTCTACAATAACATCACCAATCTCCAAATCCTCATCTGCGATAGCCTTCAAAAGGTCTTCTTTACCGATCTCTTCTTTGGCTTCTTTGATGGCCGTTTCTTTATCGGTGATTGAAGCGTCTTTTTTAATATCTTCAATTACAGCATTTTCAAGAGATTCTAGGGCTTGAACCAGAGCATCCGTCGCTTGAGAAACTTGTTCTTTGGCATCTTTTTCAGCATGGTCTAGTAGAGTCTTCTCCTCAGTAGATAATTTTTTATTAGTTTGAATCTCAGGGCCTGTTACCACAGCCTTATCTTCTGCACCTTCTGGCAATTCAGCGATGATATTATCTAAGCTAAGCTCTCCAGACTCAAGAGTATCTGAAATATACATCTTACCGATATATTCCTTCACAGCTTCAGCTGCCTCCTCTTTGTCCTCAATTGCTTCCTTATCCTTAATATCACTAATAGCCTGTTCCTCAAGTTCATCCAAAGCCTTCATCAACTCTTCTTTGGTCATCTTAGCTGAATTTGTCGCACCAGGATTAGCTGGACTAGCGTTTTCTGATCCCTTTTCAGTTTGAGCACCGCTCTCCCCTTCTGTTCCAGCTTGTGGTTGTGCAGGAACAACTGCCTGCTCTTCTGTTTTCCCTTCATCTGCCTTAACTACTGAAGGCTGTGAAACGAGTACACTAGCACCCAATACAGCTGCACTTGCTAAACTTGTTAAAATAACTTTCTTCTTGTCCATTAGACAATGCCCCTCTTATAGTTTTTTAATATTATTATATTATACTACTTAATGAACGTCAACTAATTCGATATCCATTTTAAAATTTTATGAACAAGAAGAAAGCTTGGATGATGTTTAAGAAACACTTCCTATTCTTACCCCATTTCTGTCTAGTCTGTAGCCATCAATAATCGTATTAACAGCTAAGGCTCCCGAAGCATCGACATAGTAATGTTTCCCCGAGACTTGGAACCATTGACTAGCTTTCATCCGGCCAGATTCCTCTAAGTAATACCAAGTTCCCTTGTCTTTAAGCCAGCCCGTCTGCATCTCACCCGAAGCCTTTAGATAATACCAGTGAGAGCCATCCTTAATCCAGCCAGTTGACATGGCCCCATTTTCTTTTAAATGATACCAATTGCTGTTAACTTTTTTCCATCCTGTTGCTAGCTTACCATTCTCTTGGTAATACCAACTCCCTCCTTCTTTTTTCCACCCATTCTCTGTATTGCTTAACTTTTCATACTTCACATATCTTCTAGAACCGCTATAAGACAAATAACCGAGCCACTTATAACCGTCCTTTTCAAGAACTTGATCATAACTCACACTCTCACCAGCATAATAGTAGTCAATAACCTGTCCTGTGCTTGATGGTTGGTCCATAATAGGCGATTTCCCCGTGAATACCATTGTCCCACTAGACGGAAGCTCTGAGCTACGAGCATTCTCACCCGCACTATGGCTAGTAGATAAATCCTTGAAATGAATAAAACCTGTCATCGAACTAGCCTTGACTTTTCGACGGTTATACTTTTCTCGAACCCCATAGTTATACTCTTCGATTTCAATCGTATCCCCCGACACATTTGATACCCAGGCCACGTGCCCATAATAACCTTCTGTCGACCAAGCAATAGCCCCAACTTCTGGCTTAGTATCCACACGGTAGCCTTCTCGCCTTGCACGATGTCCCCATTCATTTGCATTTCCATAGGCAGGAGGAATCTCAAAGCCATTTACACTACTCAAACGAAAGGCCGCAAAAGAGGTACACTGGCGAGAATACATCCGCCACTGATCGATTTCAACACTACCATTTTTGTAGTGAAGCGGATAGTCATCTCCACGCGCTACACTATCAGCTTGAACCGATTCTCCACCAAACAAAAAGGTACTTGTAACAAACAAAGTAGCCAGCCCTACACTCAACTGAGTACATCTACTCTTCTTAACTCCTGATTTAAAAAACGTCATTCATTCTCCTTAATAATATAAATTTCCGAGGTTACCCTCGTTTATACTATTCGGGAGAAAAAGAAAAAAGTGAGCAAAGCTCACTTCATTTTAGGATTCTTAGTCTAGATAGCGAATCAAGTTCTTTTCTGTCAAGATATCTGAGTAGGTAAAGGATTCAACGTAGACATTGGCTTGTTTGTCTCCTTCAACATCCCCAAATTCAACGATAAATAGAGATGGATAAACCTCAATTAGCTTACCCAATCTATTTTTTTGGCGCTTACGGCCATTTTCCAAAGTCATTTCAACGACTTGTCCCTCATGCGCCTTGATCTCTTCTTTGATTTTTTTCATCTTGGCTACATCTGTAAATGCATCTGACATCTTATGCCTCCCTCTTTGAGATACTTGAAAATTTATTGTATTCTTTTTGGAAAATCAATTCCACCGTTCCACGAGCTCCACTACGGTTTTTCTCGATGATAACCTCAACCTTGTTATTTGGAATTCCTTCCTCTTCTTCACCTGCACGATCATAGTAGTCGTCACGGTACAGAAAGGCTACGATATCCGCATCCTGCTCGATAGAACCCGATTCACGAATATCAGACAAGACTGGTCTCTTATCTTGACGCTGTTCAACTCCACGAGATAACTGACTAAGAGCAATGACTGGAACCTTTAGCTCCTTAGCTAGAATTTTTAACTGACGAGAAATTTCAGAGACTTCTTGTTGGCGGTTCTCACGACCAGTACCTGTGATAAGCTGTAGGTAGTCGATCAAAATCAAGCCTAGATTGCCTGTTTCTTGAGCCAGTTTACGTGAACGCGAACGAATTTCCGTGATTCGAATCCCTGGCGTATCATCGATATAGATACTCGCGTTAGCTAGGTTCCCTTGAGCAATGGTATACTTTTGCCACTCCTCATCAGTCAATTGACCTGTACGGATAGAATGGGACTCCACCAAACCTTCAGCAGCCAACATACGGTCTACTAGACTTTCCGCACCCATTTCCAGCGAAAAGATAGCAACCGTCTTGTCCAACTTAGTCCCGATGTTCTGAGCAATGTTCAAAGCAAAGGCCGTCTTACCAACTGCTGGTCGCGCCGCTAGGATAATTAACTCCTCCTCATGAAGACCTGTCGTCATATGGTCCAAATCACGGTAGCCCGTTGCAATACCAGTGATATCCGTTGTTTGTTGTGACCGAACTTCTAGGTTCCCAAAGTTGATATTTAGAATATCTCGGATGTTCTTGAAACCACTACGATTGGCGTTTTCGCTAACATCAATGAGCCCCTTTTCAGCCTGAGCAATGATTTCATCTGCAGGCTTAGAAGCCTCATAGGCTTGGTTGACAGACTCTGTCAATTTGGAAATCAAGCGACGTAGCATAGCCTTTTCAGCTACAATTTTAGCATAATACTCCGCATTAGCTGAAGTTGGTACAGAGTTGACGATTTCAACAAGATAGGACAAGCCACCAATATTTTGGAGATCCCCTTGGCTATCCAAAATCGTCCGAACTGTCGTCGCATCAATTGCTTCCCCACGATCCGACAAATCTACCATCGCTTGGAAAATCAACCGATGAGCATACTTAAAGAAGTCACGAGAATCAATGTATTCTCGGACAAAAACGAGCTTACTCTCATCTATAAAAATAGCCCCCAGAACAGATTGTTCTGCCAAAATATCCTGAGGTTGAACTCGCAGTTCCTCTACTTCTGCCATCCGACTTTCCTTCCTTTTACAATCTTGTCAAGAAGTTGTAAACTTAACCTTCTTTTACACAAAGATTGATGACACTTGTAACATCTTGATAGATCTTCACTGGTACATCAATCAAACCTACTGCTCGAATTGGTGCTTGCACTTGAATATTGCGTTTGTCAATCTTAATACCAAACTGCTTTTGCAATTCTTCTGCAATTTTCTTGTTAGTGATAGAGCCAAATGTACGGCCATCTGGTCCAACCTTTTCAACAAACTCTACAACAGTTTCTTCTGCTTCAAGCTTAGCCTTGATAGCCTTTGCTTCAGCAATCATCTCTGCATGAGCTTTTTCTTCAGATTTTTGTTTTCCACGCAACTCACCCACTGCTTGAGCAGTCGCTTCCTTGGCCAAATTCTTTTTAATCAGGAAGTTTTGAGCATAGCCAGTTGGCACTTCCTTGATTTCGCCTTTCTTCCCTTTTCCTTTAACATCTGCTAAAAAGATTACTTTCATTCTTCTTTCTCCTTTTCCTTTAGTTCTTCCAAGATTAGTTGAGTCAATTTTTCTCCTGCTTCCGACAAACTCATATCCTCGATTTGCGCGGCAGCTAGATTAAAGTGACCTCCACCACCCAGCTCTTCCATAATGCGTTGCACATTGATTTTACTACGACTTCGAGCCGAGATGGAGATAAATCCTTGTGTATTTTTTGCCAGAACGAAACTAGCCTCAATACCAGACATAGCCAACATAGCATCAGCAGTCTTACTGATAACAACTGTGTCATAAGACATTGAGTCCTTAGCTTGGGCAATCAAGATATCTGAACCTAACTTACGACCTTGTAAAATGAGTTCATTTACCTCACGGTACTCTTCAAAATCTGTCGCAGCAATCTCCTGGATAGCAATACTGTCACTTCCCCGTGTTCTCAAATAGCTAGCCACATCAAAGGTTCGGCTCGTCACGCGAGATGTGAAATTCTTGGTATCCAGCATCATACCAGCCATCAAAACACTGGCCTGCATACGACTCAAACGATTCTTCTTAGAATTTTGGAACTGAATCAATTCTGTGACCAGCTCACTGGCACTACTTGCCCCACTTTCAATATAGGTGATGACTGCATTATTAGGGAAATCCTGATCACGTCTATGATGGTCAATAACAATAGTTTGAGTGAACAAATCATAAAAATCTTTTGACAAGGTCAAAGCCGTCTTGGAATGATCCACCAGAATCAATAATGAACGGTTTGTAACTAGCTTCATCGCATCTGTAAGAGATAAAAGTTTCGTGACATCTTCCTTCTTCAAGAACTGAATAGCACGTTCGATATCTGCTGGCATATGGTCTGCATCGTAGACAGCATAACTGTTCTCAATAATATTACTTGCAAACAACTGCATACCAACAGCAGAGCCTAAAGCATCCATATCTAGATTTTTATGACCGACTACAAAAACTTGGTCAACACTTCGAATCTTATCAGAAATGGCTGTCATCATGGCTCTCGTACGTGTACGAGTACGTTTGATAGATGCAGCAGTTCCTCCACCAAAGTAGACTGGATTCTTGGTTTCGTTATTTTCCTTGACCACCACCTGGTCACCACCGCGAACTTCTGCTAAGTTCAAGTTGAGCAAGGCAATTTTCCCTATTTCTTCATGGTTTCCATCACCATAAGAAAATCCCATACTTAGGGTTAGGGCTAGTTGCCTCTGTTTTGATTCTTCTCGGAAAGTATCAATAACAGAGAATTTGTCATTCATCAATTCCTCTAGTACCGTGTAATCTGTGAATACATAAAAACGATCCATCCCCACACGGCGAGAAAACATAGCATACTTACTAGCAAATTCTGAAACAAAATTGGCTACAAAACTATTGATATGACTGATATCAGAGTCAGATGTCGCATCCTCCAAATCATCATAGTTATCTACCGAGATGACTCCAATGACTGGACGACTAGTTACCAATTCGACAGTTGCTTCGTACTCCCCAGAAACATCAAAGAAATACAAGACACCCGAAGCCTTGTCCATATGAACAGCATATCGTGTTTCGCCCAAGGTAGCATACGAACCAGGATTCCCAACAGAAGCCTTGATAATGGTTTGAATTAACTCAACATCAATTTCGCCTTCTTCAGTAGTCAAAATCAGCTCAGCATAGGGATTGAACCATTCCACTTCTCCGCTTGATAAGTCTAATTTCAGGACTCCCACCGGCATTTGATCAAGCAAAGTACTCAAGCTATTTTCAGCTTGGTGATTTACATATTGGATTTGTTCAATTTCGCTCTTTTCATACTGTTTTTTTTGCCAAACGAATAAAAGCAAATAAAGCAGTACAAATAAAAACAAAATAGTGATTGTTACAGCAAGATTATGTGAAAAAATAATCAGCAAAGTTAAGATTCCGAAAGTTGCAAGTCCTAGCAAGACCGCAGAAAACGGGATTAAATTATTTTTTTTCATTCTAAACCTCTTGCGCATTATTATATCACAAAAACCCTTAAAAAGCGACCTTTTAAAAGATGCAAGCCCTTCTTTCATGATTGATTTCTTCTAACCTCGGACACAAAAAGAGGAGGGAATCATCACCCTCCTATCCACGCGTTCAGATCACTAACACCTAACGTTCCACGATAAGGGCAGTCCCCATCCCTCCTCCAATACAGAGAGTTGCTAACCCAGTTTTAGCATCACGTTTCATCATCTCATGTAGCAGCGTTACTAGGATACGGCAACCGGAAGCCCCAATTGGGTGACCAAGAGCAATGGCGCCACCATTGACGTTGACAATATCTGTGTTGAAACCAAGTGTTTTACCAACTGCACAAGCCTGGGCAGCAAAGGCTTCATTTGACTCAATCAAGTCGAGATCTTCAACTGTCAAATTGCCTTTTTCAAGAGCCTTGCGAGTCGCATATATCGGTCCACATCCCATCATCTTAGGATCCAAACCTGCACTTGCATACGAACGAATGCGGGCAATCACTGAAAGTCCTAATTCTTCTGCTTTTTCAGCACTCATGACCAAGACAGCTGCTGCTCCATCATTGATACCTGAAGCATTTCCCGCTGTAACAGAACCTTCTTTTTTGAAAACAGGACCTAGCTTAGACAAACTCTCCAAGCTAGCATCTTTTCTAGGATATTCATCTGTATCAAAGATGATAGGATCGCCTTTGCGTTGAGGGATGACAACTGGCACAATCTCTTCTTTAAAGCGTCCAGATTCTATAGCCGCCACTGCTCGTTTTTGTGACTCTAAAGCAAGAGCATCTTGCTCTTCTCGACTGATACCATATTCTTCAGCCACATTTTCAGCTGTAATCCCCATATGGTATTCATTAAAGGCATCAGACAAACCGTCCTTAATCATGGTATCTACCACTTTTGAATCTCCCATACGGCCACCCCAACGGAAACTTGGCAAAACGTATGGCGCCTGACTCATGTTTTCTGCACCACCAGCTACAATAATATCTGCATCGTCACATCGAATCGCTTGAGCAGCCAACTGCACTGCCTTCAAACCGGAACCACAAACCTTATTGATGGTATAGGCTGGTGTAGATTCCGGAAGTCCCGCATGAACGCTCATTTGACGAGCTACGTTTTGACCTAAACCTGCGCCTAGGACATTCCCCATAATCACTTCGTCTACCTGCTCTGGTTTGACATTGGCTTTTTCCAAAGCACTCTTAATAACCAAAGCTCCCAAATCAACAGCTGAAACATTCTTCAAACTTCCTCCAAAGGAGCCTATTGGAGTTCGCACTGCTGAAACAATCACCACGTCTTTCATAACTGCCCCCATTTATACCTTTTATAATAATGCAATACAAAAGTGGTTTACACTGGTGTAAACCACTTTAAAAATTCTATTTTATGATTCTTTCACTTCTAACAAACCAACTTCTCCATCTTCACGGCGATACAAAACATTAGTTGTTTGATCTTCTACATCTACATAGATAAAGAAATCATGTCCCAATAAATCCATTTGGAGAAGAGCTTCTTCTAAATCCATTGGCTTTAAATCAATTTGTTTTGAACGAACGACTTTTGGTTGCACAACATTTGCATCTTCAACTAGAGCATCTGTAAAGAGTTGACTTGTTGCAACTTTATTTTTATTTTTACGTTCGATTTTAGTTTTATTTTTACGAATCTGACGTTCAATTTTATCTGTTACAAGATCGATAGAACCATACATATCTTGAGAAATATCTTCAGCACGAAGAGTGATAGATCCAAGTGGAATTGTTACTTCAACCTTTGCTGTTTTTTCACGGTAAACTTTCAAGTTCACACGTGCATCCAACTCCTGCTCAGGTTGAAAATACTTTTCGATCTTTTCGAGTTTAGAAACTACATAATCACGAATTGCTTCTGTTACTTCTAGGTTTTCACCACGGATACTATATTTAATCATATAAGTACCTTCTTTCTAAACATTTTTGTTTTTCTAACTATATTATAACGCTTTCATTTTCATTTTGCAAATTTTTTCCTCATCTTACAAGGGAAAAAGTTTTAACTTCCAAAGCACCTGCTTCTTCCAAAAGTCGTTTCACACGATTCACAGTTGCCCCTGTTGTATAGATGTCATCAATCAGCAAAATCTTCTTGGGAAGTGAGATTCCATCTTTAATAAAAAATGGAATTTCAGTAGCTAACCTTTCCAAACGGCTTTTAGAAGAACTAGCGCTCTCTTCTCTTTTTCCTAATATATCTTTAAAAGAAAAGCCTGCCACTTCGACCAAACCCTCAACTTGGTTAAAACCCCTCTCAAGCAATCTTTCAGGACTTAGGGGAATTACAACAAATTGATAACCTCTATACTTTTTCAGTTCCTCAGCAAGAACGGAAGCAAAAACTTTTCTAAGCAAAAAATCACCATCAAACTTATATTGACTGAAAAAGTCTTTCATAGCTTGATTATAGGTAAAGATTGCCTTATGATCAACTTCAATCCCATCTTTACACCAAGATTTACAATCTTGACACTGAGTTGACAGACCTAATTTCATACAGTTTGGACAATATTTCTCACCAATCTTCTCAAAACTAGAAGCACAAGCTGAGCAAAGATAACTGCAGTCATCTTTCAAAATGAAGAGACTACCAAAAGTCATCTCACTCTTTGTAGTCTGGCCACATAGTAAACAGTTCATAATCCCGCCTCCTTGTTCATCTGCTTGATTTCCTTGATTGCCTTCTTGATGGAAGCATTTAATCCATCATGAAAGAAGAGCAACTCACCAGTCGGTCTGTCCATACTACGCCCAACTCGACCACCAATCTGAATCAAGCTAGACTTGGTAAAGAGACGATGATTAGCTTCTACTACGAAAACATCCACACAAGGGAAGGTAACCCCACGTTCCAAGATTGTCGTACTGATCAGTATTGTTAGTTCTCCATCTCGAAAAGCTTGCACCTGCTCTAATCGGTCTTCTGTCACAGAAGACACAAAGCCGATATTCTCATTCGGGTACTGCTCCTTCAAGATTTCTTTTAGTTTTTCGCCTTTCTTAATCTCTGATGCAAAAATCAGCAGAGGATAACCTGTTCTTCTCTGTTTCTCAATATAGGTCTTTAACTTGGTTGACAATTGGTTTTTCTCTAAACAGCGATTAAAATCCGATAACCAGACAGGTTTAGGAATAATCAAAGGATTTCCATGAAACCGTCTTGGCAAGCTTAATCGTTTTAATTCTCCTGTGCGAACCTTCCTATCTAACTCATCTGTAGAAGTTGCTGTAAGGAATATCCTTAATCCATCTTCCTTTACACTATTCTTTACAGCATAGTAAAGCATAGAGTTGTCAACATAAGGAAAGGCATCTACCTCATCCACTATCAACAAATCAAAAGCATGATAAAATTTTAATAACTGATGAGTTGTTGCAATTACTAAGGGAGTTCGAAAATAGGGCTCTGATTCGCCATGGAGTAGCGCTATATCGCAAGCAAAGTCATTCTGCAGTCGCTTATACAGTTCTAAACATACATCAATTCGAGGACTGGCCAAACAAACTGCACCACCATCATCAATCACTTTAGCTACAACTTGATAGATCATCTCTGTCTTTCCAGCACCTGTCACAGCATGAACTAAAGTCGGTTCTTTCTTTTCGACTGCTCGAACCAACCCCTCTGATACCTTTTCCTGAAAAGGGGTTAACTGACCACGCCATTTGAGAACATCTTGCTTAGGAAAATCTTCCTGCGAAAAATAGTATAAGGCTTGATCACTCCTGACTCGCTTCATCAGCAAACACTCCCTACAATAGTAGACGCCGATAGGCAAATACCATTCTTCTAGAATCGAACTATTACAACGTTGACAAAACAGTTTCCCCTTCTCTTTTCTCATTGCTGGCAGTCTCACTGCTACCTGTCGTTCTTCTTCAGTTAATTCTTTCTCAGTAAACAACCGACCGAGATAATTTGGATTTACTTTCATACTTTAATATTCGTAAAAATCTAGCACTTTAGGTGTTTTTTTAGTACAATTAAATCATGGAATTTAGAACAATTAAAGAGGATGGGCAGGTCCAAGAAGAAATCAAAAAATCTCGATTTATCTGTCATGTCAAGCGTGTTTATAGCGAAGAAGAGGCTCGTGACTTCATAACTACCATCAAAAAAGAATACTATAAAGCCACCCATAACTGCTCTGCTTTTATTGTAGGAGAACGAAGTGAAATCAAGCGCACGAGTGATGATGGAGAGCCTAGTGGTACTGCTGGAGTCCCTATGCTTGGAGTCTTAGAAAATCATAATCTTACCAATGTCTGTGTAGTAGTTACCCGCTACTTTGGTGGCATCAAACTAGGTGCTGGTGGTTTGATCCGTGCCTATGCAGGTAGCGTAGCCTTGGCTGTTAAAGAAATTGGCATTATTGAAATCAAAGAACAGGCTGGCATAGCCATTCAGATGTCTTACGCTCAGTATCAAGAATATGGCAATTTCCTTAGAAAGCATCATCTCATGGAGCTGGATACAAACTTTACAGATCAAATTGCTACAATGATCTATGTTGATAAGGAAGAGAAAGAAAATATCAAAGCCGCTCTTGTTGAGTTCTTTAATGGAAAAATCACTTTAACTGATCAAGATTTACGAGAAGTTGAAGTTCCTGTAAACTTAGTGTAAACAAAGGAGAAATACATGGCGTTTGGGAAATTTATTCAAGGACTTGCTGGAAACTTTAGCGAGGAAAACAAAGAGACTCTTATTAAAGAATATGGACAATATCTACTAGAGAATGAAGAAATTCAAAGTGGATATAAACTTATTCGCGATTCAATTATCTTTACAAATATCCGTATTATTTTTACAGATAAGCAAGGTGCTACTGGTCGCAAGACGTCTGTTAAGTCACTCTTTTTGATGAACATTGTAAACGTTGAAATGGAAACTGCTGGAGCAGGTATAGATGATAGTGAGATTACGATCACTTATTTAGAAAATGTCTTTCTAAAAGCACATAATGAGCATCTGAGTTTCCATAAATTTGAATTCCCTAAAAAAGCGGACATCCTTCCGCTTTACACCTATTTATTAGAATTGGCTTATCACAATCGATTAAAAATTAATGGCTTAGACTTTTGATATAAAAAAATCCTATCACTTTGATAGGATTTCTATATTTTACAAATAGCCTTGAGCGCGTTATACTAGTATCATCTTATACAAAGAGGTATATCTATGACTATTTATAATAATATTACTGAACTAATCGGACAAACACCGATTGTTAAACTCAACAACATTGTTCCAGAGGGTGCTGCAGACGTCTATGTTAAACTAGAAGCTTTTAACCCTGGATCGTCAGTAAAAGACCGTATTGCCCTTAGTATGATTGAAAAAGCGGAACAAGATGGTATTCTAAAACCGGGTGCTACCATTGTTGAAGCAACGAGTGGAAACACTGGTATTGGTCTTTCATGGGTAGGTGCTGCTAAAGGATATAAAGTTGTTATCGTCATGCCTGAAACGATGAGCGTGGAACGCCGTAAGATTATCCAAGCCTATGGTGCTGAACTCGTCCTCACTCCTGGTAGCGAAGGAATGAAAGGGGCCATTGCCAAAGCTCAGGAAATCGCCGCTGAACGTGACGGCTTCCTTCCACTCCAATTTAATAATCCAGCTAATCCAGAAGTACACGAAAGAACAACAGGAGCTGAAATACTGGCTGCTTTCGGTTCTGATGGACTAGATGCTTTTGTAGGTGGTGTTGGTACTGGTGGAACGATCTCAGGTGTTTCTCACGCTCTTAAAGCAGCAAATCCAAACATTCAAGTTTATGCAGTGGAGGCAGACGAGTCAGCTATCTTGTCTGGTGAAAAACCAGGACCTCACAAAATTCAAGGCATCTCAGCTGGATTTATTCCTGAAACACTTGATACAAAAGCCTATGATGGTATCGTCCGCGTAACATCAGATGATGCTCTAGCGCTTGGCCGTGAAATTGGTGGAAAAGAAGGCTTCCTTGTTGGGATTTCTTCAGCTGCAGCGATTTACGGGGCAATTGAGGTTGCCAAGAAATTAGGTACAGGTAAGAAAGTCCTTGCTTTAGCACCAGATAACGGCGAACGTTATTTGTCTACAGCACTCTATGAATTTGAAGTGTAGCCTCCTAAATACACTTAGCCCTTATTAAAGGGCTTTTTGTTTACTCATACAGAATCTACTCTCTAGACCAAAAGAAAAAGGAAGCAATTTGCTTCCTTTTCTATTAGTTATTCAAGGCTGCTGCCATTGTAGCTGCAACTTCTGCTTCAAAGTCGTTTGCAGCTTTCTCGATACCTTCACCAACTTCAAAGCGAGCGAACTCAACTACTGAAGCATTTACTGATTCAAGGTAAGCTTCAACTGTCTTGCTGTCATCCATGATGTATACTTGTGCAAGAAGTGTGTATGCTTGGTCAACTTTAGTGTTGTCAAGCATGAAGCGGTCCATTTTACCTGGGATGATTTTGTCCCAGATTTTTTCTGGTTTGCCTTCTGCAGCCAACTCAGCTTTGATATCAGCTTCAGCTTGAGCAATCACTTCATCAGACAATTGTGCTTTTGATCCATACTTCAAGTGTGGAAGAGCTGGTTTACCAACCATTGCACGGCTTTCGTTATCTTGGTCGATTACGTGGTTCAATTGTGCCAACTCATCTTTAACGAATTGCTCATCCAATTCTTTGTAAGAAAGAACTGTTGGTTTCATCGCAGCAATGTGCATTGAGATTTGTTTAGCAAGCGCTTCGTCTCCACCTTCGATTACAGAGATAACACCGATACGTCCACCATTGTGTTGGTATGCTCCGAAGTGTTGTGCATCTGTTTTTTCAAGCAAAGCAAAACGACGGAATGAGATTTTTTCACCGATTGTAGCTGTTGCAGATACATATGCAGCTTCAAGAGTTTCACCTGAAGGCATTGTCAAAGCAAGAGCTTCTTCGTTGTTAGCTGGTTTTCCTTCAGCGATTACTTTAGCTGTTGCATTTACCAAGTCAACGAATTGAGCGTTTTTCGCAACGAAGTCAGTTTCGGCATTTACTTCAACTACTGCTGCAACGTTACCGTTAACAAATACACCAGTCAAACCTTCAGCTGCAACACGGTCAGCTTTCTTAGCTGCCTTCGCCATACCTTTTTCACGAAGCAATTCAATCGCTTTTTCGATGTCACCGTCTGTTTCTACAAGCGCTTTTTTAGCGTCCATAACACCGGCACCAGATTTTTCACGCAACTCTTTTACAAGTTTAGCTGTAATTTCTGCCATTTTGATTCTCCTATATTTTTTAAAAATAGGAGAGCTGGGCTAGGCCCCGCCCTCCTAGGTAATTACTATTTATATGAATTAAGCGTTGTCGCCTTCTACAACTTCAACGATTTCTTCGATTGAGTCAGCTTGAGCTTCTGAAGCTGCAAATTCTGCTTCAACTGCTGCTGCGTCTTCACCTTGACGTCCTTCGATGATAGCGTCAGCCAATTTAGCTGTGATCAATTTAACAGCGCGGATAGCGTCATCGTTAGCTGGGATGATTACATCGATATCGTCTGGGTCAGTATTTGTGTCAACCATCGCTACAACTGGGATACCCAATTTTTTAGCTTCTTTAACAGCGATTTGTTCTTTATGTGGGTCAACTACGTACATTACATCAGGGATACGAGGCATGTCTTCGATACCACCCAAGAATTTTTCAAGACGTGCACGTTGTTTATTAAGAAGTGCAACTTCTTTCTTAGGAAGAACGTCGAAGATTCCTTCTTCTTCCATACGTTTGATTTCTTTCAAACGAGCAATACGTTTTTGGATAGTTCCCCAGTTAGTAAGAGTTCCACCCAACCAACGGTGGTTGATGTAGTATTGACCTGAACGTTCTGCTTCTTCTTTAACAGCGTCAGCAGCTTGTTTTTTAGTACCAACAAACAATACAACTGCATCGTTAGCTGCTGCATCACGCATAAAGTCGTATGCTTGGTCAGCGTATTTTACAGTTTGTTGCAAGTCGATAACGTGGATTCCGTTACGCTCAGTGAAGATGTACTTAGCCATCTTAGGGTTCCAGCGACGAGTTTGGTGACCAAAGTGTACACCAGCCTCAAGAAGTTGTTTCATTGAAATTACTGCCATGAGTATTTCTCCTTTTTGTTTTTTTCCTCTCCTCGACTTCAACTTGCAAAACGACCCGAGGGCAACAGTTTCACAATTCATCAAGAATGAGTATTATCGTTTACACGACAAGTTTCATTTTACCACATTTTAACGATATTTTCAAGTGGTTTTGCTAGTTTTTAGCCTAACTTAAGACTAAAAAAGAAAAGAGACTCAAATCGAGCCTCTTCGTTTCATTCATTAATTTGGATAGATGTATGTTACGTAACCTTCAGAAGTTGTAGTTGGGTTGAACCATCCACGTTTGTTACCGATTGTACGATCTCCACCATAGTTTGATTCTGATACTTGAATGCTAGTTGATGATGAAACTGCTGTAACAACCGCTACGTGTCCATATCCACCGTCATTCCAACATGCAATCGCACCAACTTGTGGAGTTGATCCTGTACGGAATCCTGCAGCTGCTGCACTTGTAGCCCACTGCGCTCCGTTACCCCAGTAATCTCCAGCCCAAGGTGCTAATGTTTTAGCTCCCCAAGTACATTCTCCAGTTGGATAACTTGAAGCATTTGTACTGTATGTTGGACGTTGTCTAGTTGGAGTCGGAGCAGGTGCTGGAGTGTAGCTTGAATCATCATCTGATGAAGAGCTTGAAGTCGCTTGCACTTGATCTGAAAGTGTTGTATTTCCAGAAGCAACAACTGATTGTTGTTGACTTGTTTGACGTGCCTTATAAGCTGCTTCTGCTTCAGCTGCTGCTTTTGCTTCTGCCTCTGCTGCTGCTTTTTGTTCCAATAAAGTAGCTTTATCACTTTCTGCAGTAGCTTTCTCTGCAGCAAGGTTTAACTCAGCAACTTTCAACTCTGCTTGTTTTGTTGTCAATGCTTGTGCATCGTCAGCAAGTGTTTGTTGGTTCGCAATGACAGTGTTGATTGCTTCATTATTTGCAACCTGTTTTTCAGCGATAGATTTCTTATCAGCTTTCTGTTGTTCCAACATTTTGTTGTTAGCTGATACAATCTCGCTCATTGCTGCAACACGTGAAATAGCTTCTGTAATTGATTTTGAGTTTACAATTGTATTGATATAGCTAGTTGCAGCACCGTTTGTTTGTGCGCTACGTGCTTGTTTTTCCAAAGATTCATTACGAGCAACAATGTTCTTAGAGAGCTCTGTAATTTCTCCTTCAAGTTTTTTAGATTCAGCTTGTAGAGTTTCATTCTCAGCTTCCAAGTTCGTTTGTTGAGTTTGGATAGCTGTAACTTGCGTTTGGATTTCATCTACTTGTTTTTGAGCTTCTTTTTGTTGAGATGTCAAATTACTAATCTTACTATCTTGAGCAGCAATCTTTTCATCAGTTGTTTCAGCGTGGACAGTTGTCAATACCGCCGCTTGAGACACTAATACTGTACTTAATAAAAGTGACGCTAAGATTTTTTTCTTCATATTGTGTAGATACTCCTTCTATTTAAGACATTACTAGTATACCAAAAAAAGACATAATAAATATTACGCCTTTGTTACATTTTTATTTCTTTCTTATAGATAACATTTTTCAAAAATATATTGGAAGATAAGCATCCATAAAAAGTTTAAAATCATTGATGGGACAAGGCTGTAGACGATGAAAACTGGCATCGATTCTACTGTCAATCCCATAGCAAGAGCAAGGAGATAGCTCCCCATATCAAATAGGAAACTCATCACAACTATTGTTAACATTCTTGTCCAACGGTTTAGCAAAATTACACTATTAAATTTATGGAGCGAAGCACCTATCAAGATAAATAGAAGCGTCGCAATTCCTATCAAGTGGAAAAAATAGATATCGTACACCAAACCCACTATACAGCAATAAGCTAGATAGAGGTATTCTGAAACCTCAATTGTCTCAAACAAGAGAAATAAAAACAGAGAATGACTTGCTAAATGAAAGTGAGGGAAGAAGGATCCCGCCAATTGTCCAATATGTGCATCAATTAGTACGACAAAAGGGAGTAAAAAGAAAATACCAACTTGTTTAAACAGTCTCATTGCTAATTCCCCACTAACTCTACTACATGAAGATCTTTGGTGTCAGCACTTAACTTTACTGTCACCTCCTTTGTTAGATAATCACTGCTGTGTGTTGTAGCAACAACTTCTCCAACAGGAATGTCCTTAACATTAAAGCTTCCGAGCCCCCCTGTAGTCACCTTGTCTCCTGCGCTAATGTCACTGTTGCTGTTTAATTGGCTAATTTTCAGCAGTTCAGACTCCTTGTCATAACCAACGATGATTCCGTAAATTTCAGTAGAGCCATGCAGGATTTTAACAGAAATTTTGTCTGAATTTTCGGTGTTTGTCAATAGGTTGATAGTTGTTGAATGATCCTCCACCTTTGAAATACTACCAATCAAGCCCCCGTTTGCAATGGCCAACATATTTTCAGAAGCTCCTTTTGAACTTCCCGCATCAATTGTTAACTCTTGTTTCCAAGATACTGGAGCTCGCATAATCACATCTGCTGCAATGGTTTTTGTAGCCTGCAATTTTGACTTCATATCCAGCAACTGACGTAATTGTTCATTTTCATTTTTTAAACTTTCTGATTGATTAGACTCCAGCTCTAGTTGATAAAGCTGTTTCTTTAGACTCTCATTTTCATTGTAAGTCTGCGTCAAATGTCCCAAATCCGATTTGAAAGTATCAAACCACTGAAAGGGTTTTTGAACAATTCTATCTACTAAGGAAATCCCATCTCCTAGTTTCGTCACAATAGCGCTTGAATAGGTTGTCACTAATAGAACAGAAACTGCCAGAACTGTGACAAAAACAATGATTAGATATTTTGATTTTTTAAAACGGTTCATATTCCTACCTTTATACTAAAAATCTGCTACTGTGAGCTTCTTATCAATCCTACAAACCTGCTAAGATTTTAAGAAAAATAAGAAACATCCAAGTACCAAAATCACAAGAATTGCCAGTGTATCCTTTTGACTCCATCTCAACTGTCTATACTGACTTCTACCCTTTCCTCCCTGATAACCACGCGCTTCCATGGCAATTGCCAATGAATCTGCACGCTTTAAGCTCGTCGCAAAAAGAGGAATTAAAATCGGAATCATTGCCTTTACTTTTTGAACGATACTACCTTCGCTAAAGTCAACTCCACGAGCCTTCTGAGCATTCATAATTCTCGTCGTGTCATCCATCAAGGTTGGAACAAAACGCAAACTCATTGATAACATGAGACCAATTTCATGAACGGGAACTTTCACGCGTTTCAGAGGCGCTAAAAGAGCTTCAACTGCAGCTGCCAAACTCAAAGGCATGGTCGTTAAGGTTAGCAAGGTTGAAAAGAAAATAATCAACACAAAACGACAGAAAATAATCCCGGCTTGTTGCAAAGCATAATCCGTTATTCTTATAAAAGAAAACTCAAATAAGACATTTCCACTTGAAATGAAAAAGAGTTGAAATAGAGTCGTAAAAGCAATCAAGAAAAACATGGATTTTAATCCCTGAACGAAAAATGAGAGGGAAACGCCTGACAAAGCGATAAATACACCTGTCGCTACAAACAGAATGAGATTAGCGAGAGGATTATTGGCCCAAAATACAATCAAAATCAACAGGATCATAGCGAGCAATTTACTACGGGGATCCAAGCGATGAATGATGGAATCTCCTGGTATATAACGCCCTAAAATCATACTATCCATTTAGCGACTCCTTAAACTCCTCTATCTTGATTGGCAGTTTTTTAAAAGCTACACCCCTATCTGCCAAACGTTTACAAAAGGCTGTGATTTTAGGCACACCTAACTGTACATTTTCCATAGAGGCTACATCTTGGAAAACTTCGCACGGTTTGCCACTTTTGACCAAACGCCCCTTTTCCATAACATAGACCTGATCAGCATATGCAGCTACATCATCCATCAAATGCGTTACCAGAACGATTGTCATTCCAGAAAGGTGGAGTTTTTTAAACAGGGTCATCAATTCTTTTCTACCCAAAGGATCTAGCCCTGCTGTTGGCTCATCCAAAACCAAGACAGTTGGCTCCATGGCCAGCATACCTGCTATAGCCACACGTCTCATTTGGCCACCCGAAAGTTCAAAAGGACTGCGCTCAAAGAGTGACTCATCGATGCCCACCAAGGCTAACTTTTCACGCGCAATTTTCTTGGCCTCTTCCTCAGAAACTCCAAAATTTTGCGGTCCAAATGCAACATCTTTCAAAACAGTCTCTTCGAAAATCTGATTTTCAGCAAATTGAAACACTAGACCAACTTGCTTTCGAATCTGACGAATTTCTTTATTGGTTGATGTAGGGGTAATGACGGTATCAAAAACTCGAACAGAACCCTTACTTGGTACCAATAGGCCATTTAAAAGCTGTAAAATCGTTGATTTCCCACTACCTGTGTGCCCTACTAAAGCTGTATAGGAGCCATCCTCAATCGTCAAAGAAACATCAGTCAAGGCTGATGAAGATAGGGGTGTCCCCTCTTGATAGGTAAAGCTCACATTTTCTAGAGTAATTCCCATAGCTTGTCCTCTAGCTCTCCTTCTGTCAAATAACCATCCGGCAACTGATAACCAGTCTCTCTCAAAGATTCTCTCAATTGATTAGTAAAAGGCTCATCTAACCCTATCTGGTCAAGGTCATCTCGAGAAAAAAGTTCTCTTGGGCTGCTGGTTGACTCCACTTGGCCTTTTTTCATGACCAAGACACGGTCACTCATCGCAACTTCCTCTAAATCATGTGTAATGGAGACGACTGTCATCTGGTTGTCTTTTCGAATCTCTTGAACTGTCTGAATCAGTTCTCTGCGGCCCTCGGGGTCCAACATACTTGTAGCCTCATCTAGAATTAAAATAGCTGGCCTCAAGGCAACAACTCCTGCAATAGCCACCCGTTGTTTTTGTCCACCAGATAAACGAGCTGGTTCTCTCTTCTTAAAGTCCAGCATACCTACCAACTCCAAAGATTCAGCCACTCTCTTCTTCATTTCTTCTCGAGGAAGTCCCTGATTTTCTAATCCAAAGGCGACATCATCTTCAACAGTTGCCCCCACAAATTGGTTATCTGGATTTTGAAAAACCATACCAATTTGACGGCGTAAGTCCCAAACATTCTCAGAGGACAGCAATTGCCCATCTATCCAGATTTCCCCAGACTCTGCTTCAAGCAATCCATCAATCAAACGGATAGTTGTCGATTTTCCACTCCCATTATGACCTACAATCGAAAGCCATTCTCCCCGTTTCACGTGAAACGAGACATTATTAACGTCATAATGTTCCTGGTCTTCCTTGTAACGAAAAGACAGATTTTTTACTTCAATAATCGATTTCATTTCGAACCAAATGTCCCTTTGAATAGATGAGCGCTACCCTTGAAATAATCATAGCCAGAGTAGATAGTGAAAAACAAAGCTATATAAAGCAACAGTTGACCAATTAAATTCCAATGTAAGAGCAAAAAAATAATGGCAAACATCTGACTAAAGGTCTTGATTTTCCCTGGCATCGCTGCTGCTAGAACTGTCCCTCCCGTCTCAACAAGCAACAAACGCAAGCCTGTCACCGCAAGTTCACGACAGATGATAATAGCAACAACCCAAGCTGGAGCCATACCCAACTCAATCAACATGATAAAAGCTGACATAACCAACAACTTATCCGCCATCGGATCCGCAAACTTTCCAAAGTTGCTGACTACATTCCATTTACGAGCAAGGTAGCCATCAAGATAATCCGTTATACTAGCAACTGCAAAGATGATCGCTGCCAGCAAATGACTGCCTTGTGAATGGCCCAAAGTCAAAATAAGAATGAAGAGAGGTATAAAGAGAATTCTACCAATAGTTAATATATTAGGAATTTGTTCTTTTTTCATTGATTTTTCCTTAATCTGTAGTAAATGTAAGTGTTACAGTTCCAGTCTGAGTTGTCAGCTTCGAAGTATCAATCGTTTGATTGTCCACAGTCACAGTAACTCCCTTCACTACACCTAAAGTAATGGTAACGGGATTCTTAGTTGAAACTGTTGTTTTTGCATTCTTATTGTCTGCGGACAGTGTCACACCACCCTCCAGCTCACTTCCTGAAACACTAACCCAACTAGCTTCATCTGAAACTGCCAGTTGAACAGTAGCCGTTTCCTTACTCGTTTTATAGCGAGCCTCAATGCGGTTTCCTTCACCTGACACTGTAATAGTTGATTCCGTAGTAGACGACGAACTAGACGTCTGACTACTAGAAGATGAACTAGATGAGGTTGTGGAACTAGTCGAGTTCACAATGCTATAATTAGCTGAAGAAGGACTTGGCTGAGTTTGGATGTAGTTCCAAACATAGTAAGTAACAAAAATTAAAATTGACAAAGCAAATAGGACGAAATAAAACAAGGGGAGATAAGACGTTTTTTTCTTATTTGATCGTCTACGACCAGACAAGTCTTCTTCATCAACATCTACCTCTTCATAGGTGATCATACTGCCTGAATCGTAGGCATCCAAAACAATTCCTTCATCTAACTCTACTGCCCAGGCATATTTTCTTAAAAAAGAACGAGCGTAGAAGGTGCTAGGAAGTAAATCAAAATCATCTGCCTCCATGGCTTCTAGAAAATGCAACTGAATTTCAGTTTTTTCCTGCAATTCTTCCAGACTCAATCCCTGGTTAATTCTAGCTAAACGTAGAACCTCGCCAATTGTTTTTTTTCTCATACGTACCATTCCTTCTTTCTAGTATTAGTCATCTTTTAAGATGGAAAGATTGTAAAATCAACTAGATCACCATTATCAATCAAACGATGTCCAGCTTCTAGAACATCCTCCAAAGTAATTTCCTGTAAAATTTTCGGAAAATCAAAAATTGTTTCTCCGCGATCCATCGGATCGTATTGAGTTGCAATAAATTCCAAAGAGTTCATGCTACTGAAAAACTCACCAAACATCTCACTCTTAACAAGATCTAAATGTTCCTCTGTAATATCCGCATCACTACTAAACTGACGAATCGCTTTACGAAATTGATGTGACAGAGAAACAGGCTCTTTGGTGTCCATTGTCAATATCACAAAATGAAAGCGACTGTTGACTTCAACCTCAAGCGACAATGACGCATCTAACTTCCCAGTCTCATATAACCTTTGAAAACGGTCAGAAGTCCAACCAAACATCATCGTAAATAGTAATTTCAATAAAATATTGTAACGATAAGACTCAGCTTCTGTTATTTGCCCGTTACCTCTAATCGCAACAGCAAGTTTGGGTGAAGAAACTTCCATCCGAAGGCTATCTGTTTGCTTCACAGGTTGCAAAGGTAGTTTCTCTTTTGTAACTGTAAACTGTTCTAAAGTTTTCTTTTCCTTTTTCGAAAAGTATTCCTCAACAACTTTTGCATCAATATTCCCAACTAAAAACAGTGACATGTTGACAGGTTTGTAAAAGTCTGTAAAGTTCTCTTTTAAATTTGAAACTTGAATCTCAGAAATTGATTTTTCACTTCCAACAATATCTGTTGCTAAAGGAGTATCAGGATAAAGGTTGGCTAATGTTGCAAAAAACAAGCGTGAGTCTGGATCGTCTTGATACATTTCTCGTTCTTGCTGGATAATAGCCTGTTCCCTCAAAACAGACTCTTCAGTAAAATGAACATCTCCGACTAACTCATCTAGCAAATCTAAATTTTCTAATAGATAATCAATTGTTGAAAAAAGATAGCTGGTCTTAGTAAAGCTTGTAAAGGCATTACTGTCTGCACCTAATCGAGTAAAAGCAGCCATTATATCCTCAGAATTTTCTCTTTCAAACAATTTATGTTCAAGAAAATGTGCAATTCCTGCTGGATGATGACGCAAACCTTTTTCCAAGTTTGTATAAGTTGCATCTACAGAACCAAATTGAACCGTTACAATCCCATAAACCTCATTGAAATCTTGCTTAGGGAGTAAAGAAACTGTCAATCCATTTGGCAATTGTGTTTTGTAGACTGTTTCCTTTACAGCAGGATAGTATTTTTCTTCAAAAGCAACCTTTGTCATTCTACTCCTTCCATAAAGTAAATCGCTTGTAACTTCAAACTGTTGGCAGCTTTACATACAGCTTCTTTATCAACATTCTCTAATTTTGCCACCAATCGATCAATATCGAAGCTTGATTTCCCCAATAGAGCATTCAAATAGGCTCTTTCAACCAGGGTCTGTTGATTATCTTGAGCAATCAATAAAGATCTTCGAATCATCTCCTTGGTTTGTTCAAGTTCAAAATCTGTAAAGTTGCCCTTTTTCAGATCTAGCAATTGATGATTCATCATTTTTCTAGCCTGATTTCGATTTTCTCTATCAATACCCGCATACATCCTTAACAGACCACTAAACAAATCCAATTGACTAGAGACTGTATAGGCTATTCCAGCATTTTCACGAACGTTTGTAAAAAGTTTCGAATGTGCAAATTCACCCAACAAACCATTCATAACAAGCATGGGCAAATGTTCATCATCACCATATTTTACAGGAGAATGATAGCCTAATTCCAAAATAGATTGCCCAACATTCCTCTGAACCATTCCCTCTCTTAAGACATTTGAATAAGATTTATGGTACTGGATAGTGACGCCATTCTCTCTAGCTATAAAGGGTAATGACTTCAGTGATTCTGTAATTTCTACTTCATTAAAATCACCTAAGAAAAAGAAATCAATTCGATCATTTTTCAGAGCATCTTGAAAGCAAGTGTAGCTACTTTCCGGAGACTCATTTAAAATGCTATTTCGTAAATCACTGTATCTCAATTGAAGACGCTCATCATGGAAGAACAAGCTATCCAACTCCTTATGAGCAAAATAAAATGAATCATCCATATCAGTAGCTAAACTAGCCAACAACTGTTTTCTTTCAATTTCAAATAAGGCTGGCTCAAAAGCACCATCTTGAACTAAGGGAGCAAATAAAGTCTGTTTCACCAATTCCAAAACTCGAGAAGTCAAGACATTCTTTTTACTTAAAAAATCATCCCTCACATAAGTAAACGTTAAGTCAAGAATATGTGCCTGTCCCCTACGATAAGCACTTGTGGAAATATCTGTTCCATATAAACTTGCCAAGTATCTGCGAAATACTTGAGATGTTGGGTAAACTTGATTTGCCGTCTCCAACATACTCGCGCTCAACATGCGTCCTGCTATTGTCTCAAGAGATAAGGGAGCAGTAAAACGAATAGTGATTTTATTTGTTTTAAACTTTTTGGATTGAACAAAATGTGCTGAAATTCCAGACACTAATTCCATACCTTACCTCCTTACATATAGAGTTCTATTATACCACGAAAATCAAAATTTTTCTTGTTCTCTTTATAGCTTCAAAGAGTAAAACCGTTTTCATTTCAGCTAACTTTCCTTCAGCTATTTCAAGGAAAATATGGTATAATACCAAAGATTGAGGTGAATTATGGAATACAAATTATTTGAAGAATTTATTACGCTCCAAGCCCTCCTAAAAGAGCTTGGAATTATACAAAGCGGCGGTGCTATTAAATCCTTTCTAATGGAGCATCAAGTTTACTTTAATGGTGAATTAGAAAATAGACGTGGGAAAAAAATTCGTGTTGGAGATACGATTGACATTCCTGATTTAAAGATTGACATCACCTTGACAAAACCAAGTTTTAAAGAGCAAGAAGAATATCAAGCAGATAAGATTGAGAAAGAGCGAATTGCTAAACTTGTCAAAGAGATGAATAAAGGTGTCAAGAAACGAAAAACTTCTTCATCGACTATCACCAAACAATCTCCACGTTTTCCAGGAAGATAACCATGTGGCTCCAACATTTAACAATTAAAACCTTTCGAAACTACAAAGAGGCAAAAATTGATTTTAATCCAAAATTAAACGTCTTTCTAGGTCAAAATGCACAAGGAAAAACTAATATTCTAGAAGCAATCTATTTCTTGGCCTTGACACGTAGTCATAGGACTCGTACAGATAAAAATCTCATTCATTTTGATAACGAGCAACTCCGTCTTTCTGGCTTGCTACAGAAAAAAACAAGCTCTATCCCTCTAGAAATTGATTTAACACCAAAAGGGCGTGTGACTAAGGTCAATTACTTAAAACAAGCTCGCCTATCAGACTACATTGGACATATGAATGTTGTCCTCTTCGCACCTGAAGATCTCCAACTAATTAAAGGAGCGCCTTCTGTCCGTCGAAAGTTTATAGACATCGAACTGGGACAAATTAAACCAATCTACTTGTCAGACTTGTCAAACTATAACCATATACTCAAGCAAAGAAATACTTACCTAAAATCCAGTCAAAAGATTGACGAAACATTTCTGTCGGTCTTAGATGATCAGTTAGTAGAGTATGGATGTCGCGTCATAAGGCATCGTATAAAATTCATTAAAGACCTAGAGAAATTTGGTCAAAAAAAACACTTAGAAATTTCAAATAAATTAGAAGAGTTGTCAATATCTTATCAATCATCTGTCAACTTCACTGATGAAGAACAGCTAACAAGTTCTTTTAAAATGGCTTTAGAGAAAAGCAGATCAAGAGATTTGTTCAAAAAGAATACTGGTGTTGGCCCTCATCGAGATGACATTACTTTCTATATCAATGCTATTGATGCTAGTTTTGGAAGTCAAGGTCAACATCGTAGTCTTGTACTTTCTGTCAAACTAGCAGAGATTGAGCTAATGGAAAGTATTACCAACGAGTCTCCAATACTCTTGCTTGACGATGTTATGAGCGAACTTGACAACACACGGCAACTAAAATTACTAGAAACCATTTCTCAATCTATCCAGACCTTTATCACAACAACAAGTTTAGACCACTTACAAAACTTGCCAGAAAACCTTAGTATCTTCAATATTCAAAACGGTAAAATTTCTGTAAATCAAACTTGACAACTTTGTAAACAAAAAAGAACTCCTGAAAATTAGGAGTTCTTTTTTACTTCTTACATAGAGTAGTTTGGTGCTTCATTCGTAATTTGTACATCATGAGGATGGCTTTCTTTTAGACCAGCCCCAGACATTTCAATAAATTGAGCGTTGTCGTGCAATTCTTTAAGGTTAGCTGCACCACAGTAACCCATACCAGAGCGAATACCACCAAGCATTTGGAAGACAATATCAGCTGCTGCGCCTTTATAGGCAACACGACCTTCAATTCCTTCTGGAACGAGTTTGTTTGCTTCATTGACAGAACCTTGGAAGTAACGGTCGCTTGAACCTTTCTTCATTGCAGCTATTGATCCCATACCACGGTAAGTCTTAAACTTACGTCCTTGGAAAATTTCAGTTTCACCTGGTGCTTCATCTGTTCCAGCAAACATTGAACCAAGCATAACTGCATTTCCACCTGCAGCAAGGGCTTTTACAATATCTCCAGAATACTTGATTCCACCATCAGCAATAATCGTTTTTCCATATTCTCGCGCAACTGCTGCCGCATCATAAATTGCTGTCACTTGTGGGACACCCACACCTGCAATCACACGAGTAGTACAGATAGAACCTGGTCCAATCCCAACTTTGACAACATCCACACCCGCATCATAAAGAGCTCGCGCACCTTCTGCAGTTGCAATATTACCAGCAATCAAAGTGCGATCTGGGAAGTGAGCACGAATTTCAGCAATTTTACGTAGAACCCCAGCAGAGTGACCATGTGCAGTATCAATAACAATTGCGTCAGCCCCTGCTTCAAAGAGAGCCTCTGCACGTTCAAATGTATCTGAAGTGACACCCACCGCACCAGCAACTAGAAGACGACCAAATTCATCTTTGGCAGCATTTGGAAACTCAATAACTTTTTCAATATCCTTAATAGTAATCAAGCCAGAAAGACGGCCTTCTTCGTCAACCAAAGGAAGTTTTTCAATACGGTGTTCTTGAAGAATATGTTCAGCTGTTGCAAGATCTGTACCAACAGGAGCAGTAACAAGATTTTCACTGGTCATGTGGTTTGAGATTGGCTGATTGTAATCTGAAATAAAGCGAAGATCTCGGTTTGTTAGAATACCAACCAATTTACGATTTTCAAGTGTCTCCACAACTGGAACACCACTGATACGGTAACGTCCCATCAGTTCGTCTGCCTCAGCAATGGTGTGTTCTGGAGTCAAGAAGAATGGATCAATAATAACACCATTTTCAGAACGTTTTACCTTGCGAACTTCATCCGCCTGTTGCGCAATAGACATATTTTTATGGATTACTCCAAGACCACCGGCACGAGCAATGGCAATAGCCATTTGACTTTCTGTGACTGTATCCATGGCGGCTGTTATAATTGGGATATTTAAAGTCAGATTATCTGCCAATTTTGTTGTTAAATCTGCATCATTAGGCAACACATGACTTTCTGCTGGAATGAGCAATACATCATCAAAGGTAAAACCTTTTTTTAAAAATTTAGTATCCCAATTAGACATTGAAGCTTCCTCTTTTCTTTTTTTGAGCTTGACTCTTTTTGTATTGTATCTATAATACCATTCTATGAAAATTTGTCAATTATATTTATGATAGAAATCATAAAAAAACTATCCCTGTGAACCTATGGAAGAGATAGTTTTATGATTCATATTTTATCTATTATTTAAAATAATTTAGTCCCATTGCTTTCTTAACTTCAGATAAAGTTTGCCCCGCAACTTCACGCGCTTTCTCACTATCTTTTTGAAGCATATTGTACACTTCTCCCATATCCTGAGCAAATTCGATACGGCGCTCACGAATAGGACCAAGTTCGCGTTCAAGTATTTCGAGTAGATAGCGTTTCGTCTTCACATCACCAAGACCACCACGTTGATAGTGTTCTTTCATCTCTGCAATTTCTTGAGCATCTTCTGGACGACCAAACACATCTAGATAATGGAAAACCATATTTCCTTCAATCTTACCTGGATCCTCCACTCGAATATGGTCCGGATCAGTATACATACTCATGACTTTTTTACGCAACGTATCCGCATCATCAGCTAGATAAATACCATTATTAAGGGATTTAGACATTTTAGCATTTCCATCTAAACCAGGCAAACGTCCTGCTCTCTCATTTTCTGGATAAATACCTTCTGGTTCGACCAAGACCTCACAGTTATATGCGTTATTAAAGGAGCGAACAATTTCACGAGTTTGCTCAATCATTGGTTTCTGATCTGTTCCAACAGGAACATAATTAGCCTTGAAGGCAGTAATATCTGCTGCTTGCGCAATAGGATAAACCAAAAATCCTGTCGGAATACTTTCTCCAAAACCTTTTTGAGCAATCTCTGTTTTTACTGTCGGATTCCGTTCCAAACGAGCTAGTGACACCAAATTCATATAGTACATAGACAGCTCAGCCAACTCTGGAATCTGACTTTGAATAAAGATAGTTGATTTACTTGGATCTAATCCAACTGCTAAGTAATCTAAGGCAACATTCCCAATCGATTCTACAATCGTTTGAGGATCTTTGGCGTGATCTGTCAATGCTTGTTGGTCCGCCAAAAAAACAAACATCTCATACTTGTCTTCTTCCTGCAGTAATACTCTATTTTTAAGACTCCCAACATAATGTCCAATATGCAGTTTTCCTGTTGGGCGATCTCCTGTTAAAATAATGGGTTTCGTCATTTTTTTCTCCTTCGAAATGGTCTCTTCAATTATAGCATTTTTTTGTTAAAATAACAGAAAATTATTTAAATCAAACAACTAACTCTTTGTAAATAAACCTGTAAACTTAATTGACACAAAATTGACAAAGAAAAATTTGAATATTTCTCTCTTTTCTAGTAGAATAAGTATATTACACATATAGGAGAAAAACATTGCTTACAGTATCTGATGTTTCACTACGTTTTAGTGATCGCAAACTTTTTGATGATGTCAATATCAAATTTACAGAAGGAAATACTTATGGATTAATTGGTGCTAATGGTGCCGGAAAATCAACCTTTTTAAAAATTTTAGCTGGTGATATCGAACCTACAACTGGCCACATCTCTCTTGGTCCAGATGAACGTCTCTCTGTTCTTCGTCAAAATCACTTTGACTATGAAGATGAACGTGCAATCGATGTCGTCATTATGGGAAATGAAAAACTTTATAGCATCATGAAGGAAAAAGATTCTATCTACATGAAGGAAGATTTTTCAGATGAAGATGGTGTGCGTGCTGCCGAACTCGAAGGTGAATTTGCCGAACTTGGAGGTTGGGAGGCAGAGAGTGAGGCGTCTCAACTACTTCAAAATCTTAATATTCCAGAAGAATTGCACTATCAAAACATGAGCGAATTAGCCAATGGTGAAAAAGTGAAGGTTCTCCTTGCTAAAGCCTTATTTGGTAAACCAGATGTTCTTCTCTTGGACGAGCCAACCAACGGTTTGGATATACAGTCTATTACTTGGCTAGAAGACTTCTTGATTGACTTTGATAACACTGTTATCGTGGTATCTCATGACCGCCACTTCTTAAACAAAGTATGTACCCACATGGCCGACCTTGACTTTGGAAAAATCAAACTCTATGTCGGAAACTATGACTTCTGGAAAGAATCTTCTGAGCTCGCTGCTAAATTGCTAGCAGACCGTAATGCCAAGGCAGAAGAAAAAATCAAGCAATTGCAAGAATTCGTTGCTCGATTCTCTGCTAATGCTTCTAAGTCAAGACAGGCAACGTCTCGTAAAAAAATGCTTGACAAGATTGAATTAGAAGAGATTGTGCCATCTAGTCGTAAATATCCATTTATCAACTTTAAAGCAGAACGTGAGATTGGTAATGATCTCTTGACAGTAGAAAATCTAACTGTAAAGATTGATGGTGAAACCATCCTAGACAATATTAGTTTTATCTTGCGTCCAGGTGATAAGACAGCTCTTATTGGACAAAATGACATTCAAACGACTGCATTAATTCGTGCAATTATGGGTGACATCGACTATGAAGGAACTGTCAAGTGGGGAGTTACTACTAGCCGTTCTTACTTGCCAAAAGACAACTCGGCTGATTTTGCAGGAGGAGAGTCAATCCTTGACTGGTTGCGTCAATTTGCAAGTAAAGAAGAAGATGACAATACCTTCCTACGTGGTTTCCTTGGTCGTATGCTCTTTTCTGGAGATGAGGTTAACAAACCTGTAAACGTCTTGTCAGGGGGAGAAAAAGTACGTGTCATGCTTTCAAAACTCATGCTCTTGAAATCAAATGTCCTTGTACTTGATGATCCAACAAATCACTTGGATTTGGAATCTATCTCAAGCTTGAACGATGGATTGAAAAACTTTAAAGAATCAATCATCTTTGCCAGTCATGACCACGAGTTTATCCAAACTTTGGCAAACCATATCATTGTTTTGTCTAAGAATGGCGTGATAGATCGTATCGATGAAACCTATGATGAATTCCTAGAAAATGCAGAAGTACAAGCAAAAGTTAAAGAACTTTGGAAAGACTAAATAAGACTTCAAAACTCAGTTGGGGTAACCAACTGAGTTTTCTATCATTCTACGAGGTAACATGAAATCATTTTTTAAAACATATTGGACCTATTTTGTTTCTTTCATCATTCCTTTAGTAATTATGACCGGAGTATACCTAATTCAAGGTATCTACTGGAATAGCAATACATCTCCACTATTAGGAGACGGTTTCCATCAATACGTTATTTTTGATGTAGCTTTACGAAATATTCTACATGGAAATGGCAGTTTGTTTTACACCTTTACAAGTGGCCTCGGACTGAATTTCTATGCTCTATCTAGTTATTACTTGGGTAGTTTTCTTTCACCCCTAGTTTACTTTTTTAATCTGTCAAATATGCCAGATGCTGTCTATCTGACCACTCTATTAAAATTTGGATTGATTGGTCTGTCAACCTTCTTTAGTTTGAACAGATTATTTAAAGATATCCCAAAATTTTTAAAACTTACCTTATCTACTTCCTATGCTTTAATGAGCTTCACTGTCAGTCAGTTAGAGATAAAAAACTGGCTAGATGTTTTTATCTTGATTCCTTTAATTATA
Source organism: Streptococcus oralis (assembly GCA_963515155.1). Taxonomy (GTDB): domain Bacteria; phylum Bacillota; class Bacilli; order Lactobacillales; family Streptococcaceae; genus Streptococcus; species Streptococcus oralis_CW. The sequence goes on from CAUPXG010000003.1 coordinate 145,023, forward strand.
ACTGGTTTACACCTACTTATAACACAAAAGAAGCGCCTACTATACTTTACAAGTTTGTCAATCTTATTTATTCAAAATTATTATTTTGGGTATATGACAGCATTGTTTCTTATTTTCTGGTATCTCTGCCAAATTTCTTGGGACTTTAAAACTCGAAAATCATCTTTTCTTGATTTTGTTGTTACCTCCTTTTTAGCTGGAATGGCTAGTTTGATTATGACTCTTCCTACACTGTTTGATTTACAAACTCATGGGGAGAAGTTAACTGCCATCACAAAATTAAAAACAGATAGTAGCTGGTATCTGGATATTTTCGCAAAACAATTCATTGGATCTTTTGATACAACTAAGTATGGATCTATACCAATGATTTTTGTTGGATTGCTTCCTTTTATTTTGACCATTCTATTTTTCACAATAAAATCCATAAAGTTTCACGTGAAACTTACCTATGCAATTTTTTTCACTTTTTTAATAACAAGCTTTTATATAGAGGCCCTCGATTTATTTTGGCAAGGGATGCATACCCCAAATATGTTTTTACATCGCTATGCTTGGATCTTTTCTACTCTGTTAATTTATACTGCAGCAGAAGTCTTAAATCGCCTGAAAGAACTGAAACTCTGGAATCTATTTGTCTCACTTTTTCTTGTACTAATAGGATTTTTGGCTACTGTCTATTTTAAATCACACTATTCTTTTTTAACTGATTTGAATATCCTACTCACTCTTGAATTTCTACTAGTTTATGCTCTTTTACTTCTTACAGTCATTAAAAAATTTATCTCTGTAAATCTATTTGCAATCCTTTTGTCTTTATTTATAACAGCTGAGATAAGCTTAAATGCTTCATCTCAAATGGAAGGAATAGCTAAAGAATGGGCCTTTGCTTCTCGTAACGCCTATAATAGAGATATCACCGCTATGGAATCCATTCTAACCCAAATTGACAATCCATTTACACGTACTGAAAAACTGCAAATTCAGACTGGAAATGACAGTATGAAATTTAACTACAATGGAATCTCTCAATTTTCGTCTGTACGAAATCGCTCAGCTAGCACTAGTTTAGATAAACTGGGATTCAAATCCTCTGGAACCAACCTCAATCTCCGTTATGCAAATAACAGCCTTTTAGCAGACAGTTTATTTGGAATCCAGTACAATATTTCTGAAACTTCACTTGATAAGTATGGCTTTCAAGAGATTTATCAAAAGGATCATTTAACCTTATATAAAAATCAACTCTCTTTACCCATTGCCTTTGCCACTCAATCTATTTACACTGATGTAAACTTTAACAATCACACTCTAGATAATCAGGCTTTATTTATAAACCAGCTTGCTAATCTCAACTTAGATTACTTCTCCCAAATAACATATGATAAAACAGATAATTCTGAAGGTTTAACCAGCATCACAGGTTCTGCGAATGAAGATGCAAAGATTGATTATCAAATTGAGGTTCCTCAAAATAGTCAAGTATATCTCTCTTTTTCAAATCTTCATTTTACAAACGATAAGCAAAAGAAAGTTGATATCCTTGTCAACGGTAAAAAGAAGACTTTTACAACTGACAATGCATTTAATTTCTTTAATTTGGGTTATACTGAAGAACAAAAAACTTTCAATATCAGTGTTAGTTTCCCTGGGAATTCTCAGGTGTCATTTGAATCTCCGACCTTCTATCGTTTAGATACTCAGTCTCTTACTGAGGCAATTCAAAAGATTAAAGAACAACCTGTAGAAGTATCCACCTCTAAAAATAAAGTCTTTGCTGCATATGAAGTAAAACAAGATACCTCTATTTTCTTCACAATTCCTTATGACAAAGGTTGGTCTGCATACCAAGATGGGAAAAAACTTGAAATCAAGCAGGCTCAAACCGGTTTTATGAAAGTTGATGTTCCAAAGGGAAAAGGCACCATTACACTTTCCTTTATCCCCAATGGTTTTGTTATTGGAGCAGCCTGCTCAGTAACTGCCCTTCTTCTTTTTGGGATCTATAATCACAGACGAAATTTATCTAAGACAGAAAAAGATTGACCAATTCTTTGGTCAATCTTTTTAATCTTCTTCCATTTTCTTAGGTTGATAAGCTAGCATACCTAAAGCAGCAAAGAAAGCTAGTGTTATAATAAGGAAAATTACTTGGTGATGAATATTTCCTGTCATAGAGATTGTTTGTCGTAAACCTGATACAGAGTAACTCATTGGTAACCAAGGATTGACACCTTTAAAGAAATCATTTGTCAAAGCAAGAGGATAGGTCCCTGCACTTGATGCTAACTGTAATAAAAGTAAAATAAGAGAGAAGAAAGCTCCAATACGGCTATTCCAAGTTGTTAAAGCTGTCACCATAGACATGAAAGCTAAACTTGTGATTATAATTAGAATCAAGGTCCTCATCTCATGGTTCGCAGTCAATCCAATAAGACGGACACCTCCATAAACTAAAACACCTGCTAAGACAGCGATAATCCCATTTATTTCAGAGCGAGACTTCAACCAAGCCCAGCGGCTCTCTGGATGACGTCCAGAAGGCAACTTAGCAAAAATCATATTAGTAGATATAGCAGCAACAAAAAGAGCAACTGATATCATATAAGGAGCCATGGCAATCCCATTTACAGGAACTTGATCATTGTCTGTTTTTGAGAGAACTAGAGGATCAGATAATGTTTCTGCATTTTCAGATTCTGTTGAAGCTGATTTGAGTTGATTGTTAGCATTGCCTAATCCTTGTCCTAATGAATCAACTCCTATCTGTAAATCTTCAAGACTAGAGGTTAAGGTTGTTCCACCTTCTGCTAGTTTTCCAGCACCATCTGCAATCTTCATAGCACCACTTCCTAGTTTGGATGCTGCAGAAAGTAACTGTGTTGATTTGTCTGTTAATTGACCAGAGCCAAATTGTAATTTAGTAATACCTGCTATCAGCTCTGGGCTCTTATTATTCAATTGAGCAGAACCAGTTGACAAGCTTTCTATACCTGATACTAATTCTGGAGCTTTTCCAGCTAACGCATCTACTCCAGCTGTCAAGCTTGATGTATTTTCTGTCAACTTACTTGATCCAGAAACTAATTGTTCTAGACTAGTTGTTAAACTTACATTCTTTTCACTTAGTTGATTCGCACCTATAGAAATAGTATCCAGTCCTTTAGTATAGTTTACAACTCCTTTTTCAATTGACTGACTTCCAGGAACTAACTGATTGTCTACAGTAGTTTGAAATTTTGTAAATCCATTTGACAATGTTGTCAAGGAGCTAGATGCTACAGGTAAGAGTTGATTTGCTTTCGTCTGTACATCAGATAGATTGGTTACTTGTTGTTCTGAATTCTCTATACTTTCTTTCAATCCTCCTACTGTTGTTAAAATTGTTTTTGCTGACTCAATAGTAGAATTAGAATTTTTAGAAATAGCTTCTGTCAGTTCTTTCTTTTGTTCCTCTGTGAGAGATTGATAAGTAACTGTTGATTGAAGGTTCGCAAGAGTTTTTTCTTGTTCTGTCTGACTTTTAGTCACAATATCCTGAGCAAGAGTTGTTAGATTTGGCAAAGCTTCTGACAATGTACTTTTCAGTTGAGTATTATCTGATATTGTAAGAGCTTGTAATGTTTTATTTAGTTCTCCTAGGCTAGTTGCCAATTGCGCTATTTCTTCATTTTGTTGAGATGAGGACTCTAATTGGCTTGAAATTTCTTTAATTCCAGTATTTAATTGTTCCATTCCATCTCTTAGTGTATCTGATTGATTGGATAATTGACTTGTTCCGTTAGAAAGTTCTTTCACACTACTTGTATATGCATTTACACCAACTGAAAATTGATTGAGACCTGTATCCAGTTGTGAAACGCCACCTGTATAAGACTTTATACCTGTATTTAGCTGATTTACACCTGTCACCAACTCAGGAGTTTTTGAAGCTAATTGACCAAGTCCAGTGTCAACTTGTGAGACAGCATTTGTATAACTTTGTAAACCACTATTAAAAGTTCCTAAACCAATATGTAATTGCTCTATAGCAGACACATAGCTAGATAAGCCTTTTGTAAATTGATCCGCTCCATTTGAAAAAGTTACACTTGAGTTAGCTAGAGTATTAAGATTTGTTGTCAATGTTTGACTTCCCGTCACCAACTGATCGGCTCCATTAGCTAATTGTTCACTTCCTTCAGCTGCCTTATTTATTCCAGACTTCAAATCATTCATTTTTTGAAATAAAGCCTTAGTGTACGTTTCAGTAACATTAGTAGAGACGGTTTGTTTTAATTGTGTCATTGCAGAATCACTCATCTTACTTGCAATAAAGCTATGCCCACTTGACGTCTGATAATCAATCTGCATCTGTTCAGGATGATTCGTTAGGATAGAAGTAGCTTTTTCAGATAGATCACTTGGTAAAGTCACTACCATGTAGTAGTCACCATCTTCTAGTCCTTTTTCCCCTTCCTCTTCATTAACAAAGTGAAAATCTAAAGCCTTATTTTCTTTTAAATTAGACACCATGTCTTCACCAATTCTCATTGTCTGTCCATTATAAGAAGCTTCCTTATCTTTATTGACAACTGCCACAGGTAACTCCGATACTTGACCATATGGATCCCACATGGACGATAAAAATATAATGTTGTATAAAGCTGGAATGAGAGAAATCCCTATCATTACAATGATAAAGGTCGGTTTTTTAAATATTGCTTTCCATTCTTTAAACATGTTTCCTCCTTTTTTACACATATTGTCTAAAATTTTGATATAATAGATTATACATCAAAAAATCTAAATTACAAGGTAAAAAATATTTTTTTAGACACATAGTCTATTTTTGTTTACAAGGAGGAATTATGAAAGAAAGTAACAAACGTTTAAAAACAAAACGAATTATCGAAAATGCCATGGTTCAATTATTGATGGACCAGCCCTTTGATCAAATTTCTACTGTCAAGTTAGCAGAAAAAGCCGGAATTAGTCGTTCCAGCTTTTACACTCACTACAAGGATAAGTATGATATGATTGAACTCTACCAAAGTAAGCTATTTCATACCTTTGAGTATATTTTCCAAAAACATGCTCATCACAAAAGAGATGCTATTTTAGAAGTATTTGAATATTTAGAGTCTGAGCCACTCTTGGCTGCACTCTTGTCTGAAAATGGAACAAAAGAAATCCAAAATTTCTTGAGAAATAAGCTTCACATTATGCTTAACACCGACCTTCAGAAACGCTTTATGAAACTACAACTCAATTCAATTGAATTAGAATACAGTAGCATTTATCTAACAAATGCCCTTTTTGGTGTTTGCCAGACTTGGATTGCTCACGGAAAAAAAGAAAGTCCGCAAGAAATGACAGACTTCATTATGAAAATGTTAGGTGATATAAACTAAAAAAAGAACACCAATGGTGTTCTTTTTATCTGACTCCGCCAGTAGGACTCGAACCTACGACATCATGATTAACAGTCATGCGCTACTACCAACTGAGCTATGGCGGATAAAATAGTCCGTACGGGATTCGAACCCGTGTTACCGCCGTGAAAAGGCGGTGTCTTAACCCCTTGACCAACGGACCATCTATCTGTAGCAGATATAACCATTATATCAATTTCTTACTAATTGTCAATCACTTTTTAGTTTTTTTCTCTAGAATATCTTTTAGTTTGCGAACTTTCAAACGGGTAATCGGGCAACGATGATCTTCATAAAAGACAACTTCTAAGTTCTTTCGATCAATTTCTCTCACATTTCCCACATTGACAAGGAAAGATTTATGGGAGCAATAAAATCGCTGGGTATGTTTGTCCTTTTCCTGAATATCTGTCATAGTTCCATAGAATTCTTTTGCAAAATTCTTACCAATAATCCGAAGTTTATGAGAAACTCCTGTGGTTTCGATATACAAAATGTCATGGTAAGGAATTTTCAAATCATTTCCTTTATAGTTGTAATCAAAATAGTCTACAACATCTTCATTTTCAAGCAGCATGCTCTTAGTGTAAAAAATACTCTGCTCGATGCGTTTTTTGAACAATTCATCATTGATGTCTTTATCAACAAAATCTAGGGCTGATACCTGGTATTTGTACGTTAAGGTAGCAAATTCAGATCGACTGGTAATAAAGACAATAATAGCATAAGGATTGTGATGACGGATAAACTGAGCCACTTCAAAGCCTTTTTTCTCGATTCCATGAATATCGATATCTAGAAAATAAAGCTGGTTTACTTCATCATTTTCGATATATTCCTTAAACTCACGAACTTTTCCTGTTGTCTTATATGAAATAGGAATATTCGATTCTTCCGAGATTTCATTTAATATTCTCTCTAGTCTCACTTGATGTTCAATAACATCTTCTAAAATTAATACTTTCATTCAAATTCCCTCTTAAATCTAATAATTTGTCTAAATGTGTTGTCTTCCATCTCTGTTTCTAAAATAATGTTGTCATACTTATCTAAAATCTCTTTGACATTATTAAGTCCTAGACCTCTATTTCTTCCCTTGGTAGAGAAACCTAAGGCAAATAAATCCTCTGAAGGCGTCATAGTGATTTTGCATGAATTCTGGATAACTATAACTGTTTCAAAATCCATTTTAATGACTGCAACTTCCATTTGTTTCAAGTAACTATCTGCAGCACCTTCAACAGCATTATTTAATAAAATGCTCATGATACGAACAAGATCAAGTAAATCCATTGACAATCTAGTAATGACATCTTTTACTTCCAATGTAAACTCTACATCATTTTTTCGTGCATAGACAATCGATTGGGCAATTAAACTTCGTAAAGCAGAATCTTCTATATTATTTAAATCAAAGTAAGTATATTTTTCTGACCTCAATTTCTGATTTGCTTTTACTAAGACTTCATTGTAAACCCTGTTAATTTCTTGTAAATCTCCACTGTCAATCGCCATTTGCATGCTGACAAGCATCCCTGCATAATCATGACGAAAACCTCGAATTTCATTATACAACTCCACAATTTCATCAGTATAAGTCTGTAAATGCTTTTGTTCAAATTTCTTTTGTTTTAGAGCAATCTCTTTTTCAATTTGAACCTTGTGAGAATTCATTGCAAAGAAAATCAATAACAAGCAAATAAAAACAATGGTTGATAAAATACTTCCGAAGCTATTTAAATGATGAGTTGTACTTACTATATCTGAAATAAACAATACGATATGCAAACCAAAGAAAGCAACTATTACTTTTTTTAAAAAAGGGTACAGATAATCTTTATCAAAATATTTAATATCCAGATGAAAATAACGGATTATTATTAGAATAGAAAAATAAGTCATCAACAATATTACTAAAAGGAATGTACTTTTATAGTGTAATACTACTTCATCTCCTGTTATAGAAGATAAAGTTACGGATATAAAAGTATGAGTACTGTGATATAATAAAGACAATAGTAGACTGATAAAAATAGATTTGTATTTTTCAGACTTCTTTAACTTTCTTAAATAAAGATACACAACCAAAGGAAATAAAAATTTAGACAAAGCAAAACTATTAGAAAATACTAGTGTAATAATTTCTTCAAGTGTAAAAACTGAGATACATGTGTAACAGAAAAAAACAATTTGTTCTTTTCTATTTATTTTACAAATCCATTCATAACTTTTGCTAATGATGATAAAATAAAAAATAGCTATCCCTAATCCAAATAAATCCATTACTCTCTACCTTTATTTCATTACTTTCTTCTTGGAAAAATAAGATTACGAATTGTTTCTGAAATTCTCCAATCTCCACCCCGAATCTCTTGCAATTCTGCCTCTGTTACCTCTTTAAATTGTTCCAACTTTACTGTATTTTTCATAATGAAATCTCCTGTATTATTTTTTCTTGTAAGTTAACTTACACATCTATTATACAAAATGAAGACCATGTAAGAAAAAATTCTTCCCAACTGTACATTTTTGCACCTGAAACGCACTTTTTTAAGAAAAAAGCTGGGATTTATCCCAGCTTCGCATCTAAAATTGATCCCAGCAGGATTCGAACCTGCGACCGTTCGCTTAGAAGGCGAATGCTCTATCCAGCTGAGCTATGAGACCTAACATGACCATTCTATCAAAAAACAAGAGCTAAGTCAATCTTCTATTTGTGATAAGGAGAACCCTGCTGAATTGTAAAAGCACGGTAAATTTGTTCAACTAAAACCAATCTCATTAACTGATGTGGTAATGTCAGACGTCCAAAACTGACAGAAAGATTGGCCCTATTTTTTACAACAGGAGCTAGACCCAAACTTCCTCCAATGATAAAAGTAAGCGTTGAATATCCTTTGATAGAAGCTTGCTCTAGTTGCTTACTAAATTCCTCTGAGGAGAGTGTTTTTCCTTCAATGGCTAGTACAACAACAAAGTCTCTTTCTCCAACCTTAGAAAGAATTCTTTCACCTTCTGTTTCCAAGATTTTTTGATTTTCTAATTCACTAGCTTTGTCAGGTGTCTTCTCATCAGTGAGCTCAATCATTTCTAATTTGGCGAAACGTGAAATTCGTTTGGTATATTCAGCAATACCATCTTTAAGGTATTTTTCTTTTAATTTTCCCACTGTTACAATTTTTATTTTCATTCTTCTATTCTATCATATCCACACTTCATTTCACATCTTATACACATAAAAATCATCCTAAATTTCTAGTAAATTCACAGAATAAAGCGAGTTATCCACAACTTGTGTAAAACTTTAAGCTTTTAAGTTTGGATTAAGTTAATAGGTTTATAATCTGAGTAAATAAATAACAAACGGAGGCGTTTATGAAACACTTACAAAAATTTTACAAAAAAGGAGTTAAAGTTCTTGCAATCATTCTAATAGGATTTTTAAGTGGTGCCTTAGGAAGTTTCGTAACATTACAACTTTATCAAAAACAAGGAAATCAAGCTACGAATAATAATTCTGGCACTGTCACTCAAACATCATATAAGAATGAAAATTCAACCACTCAAGCAGTAAATAAAGTTAAGGATGCTGTTGTCTCAATCATTACTTATTCTTCTTCTAGCAGTAGACAAAGTAGTGTATTTAATGGTGATGAAACTAATTCTGATTCAGACAATCAACAAATCGCAAGTGAGGGATCAGGTGTTATCTATAAAAAAGATGATAAAGATGCCTATCTTGTAACTAATACTCACGTTATCAATGGAGCTTCAAAAGTTGATATTCGCTTGGCAGATGGTACCAAGGTTCCTGGTGAAATTGTCGGATCTGATACTTTCTCTGATATTGCTGTCGTTAAAATTTCTTCAGAAAAAGTTACAACAGTAGCAGAATTTGGGGATTCAAGCCAACTTAGTGTTGGAGAAACAGCGATTGCTATTGGTAGTCCTCTAGGTTCAGAATATGCTAATACAGTTACACAGGGAATCATCTCAAGTCTTAATCGAAATGTTTCTCTAAAATCTGAAGATGGTCAAGCTATTTCAACAAAAGCCATTCAAACAGATACGGCTATTAACCCTGGTAACTCTGGTGGTCCACTTGTAAACATTCAAGGACAAGTAATTGGTATTACATCAAGTAAAATTGCAAGTAATGGTGGAACATCTGTAGAAGGTCTTGGTTTTGCAATTCCTTCAAACGATGCACAAAATATCATTAAACAGCTTGAAAGTAATGGTAAAGTGACTCGTCCAGCTCTTGGAATTCAAATGGTCAATCTGTCAAATGTTGGAGCTAGTGATCTTAGAAAACTTAACATTCCAAGTAGCCTCACTTCAGGTGTAGTTGTTCGATCTGTTCAAAACAATATGCCAGCAAATGGACATCTTCAAAAATACGATGTCATTACCAAAGTTGACGACAAAGAGATTGCTTCATCAACAGACCTACAACACGCTCTTTACAATCATGCTATCGGAGATACTATCAAAGTAACCTACTACCGTAATGGTAAGGAGGAAACAACCTCAATTAAACTAGATAAAAATTCTGGTGATTTAGAGTCTTAATTGACATCAGTGTAAAGAAAACTTTACAGAAAGTAAAAGATATGTTAGTGTAGAATCATGGAAAAATTTGAAATGATTTCTATCTCTGAAATACAAAAGAATCCTTACCAACCTCGGAAAGAATTTGATGTAGAAAAATTAAAAGAATTAGCTCAGTCAATCAAAGAAAATGGGCTCATCCAACCAATCATCGTTCGTCAATCTCCTGTAATTGGTTATGAAATCCTTGCAGGAGAGAGACGATATCGGGCTTCTCTCTTGGCTGGTCTAACCTCTATTCCAGCCGTTGTAAAGCACCTCTCAGATCAGGAAATGATGATTCAGTCAATCATTGAGAATTTGCAGAGAGAAAATTTAAATCCTGTTGAAGAAGCACGCGCCTACGAATCTTTAGTAGAAAAAGGATTTACTCACACTGATATAGCGGATAAAATGGGGAAATCTCGTCCTTATATCACTAATTTTATTCGTTTGCTTTCCCTACCAGAATATATCTTAGCTGAAGTAGAAAATGGAAAAATTTCTCAAGCGCATGCACGTTCACTAGTTGGTTTAGACAAAGAGCAGCAAGACTATTTCTTCCAACTAATCAAAAATGAAGATATTTCTGTGAGAAAGTTAGAAGCACTTCTTACAGAGAAAAAACACAAGAAGCAGAAAAAAAGTGATTCTTTCATCAAAGATGAAGAAGATAAATTAAAAAAAATACTCGGTTTAAGTGTAGAAATTAAACTTTCAAAAAAAGATACTGGAAAGATTATTATCTCCTTTTCAAGTCAAGAAGAATACGATAGAATTATTAACAGCCTGAAATAAGGCTGTTTTTTTATTTTCTCAACCCACAAATTTATCCACTAATTTTTTTATCAAAAAGCCTACTAAATCAAGGATTTTTCTATTTATCCCCAACCTGTGGATAAATACTGCTAACATTGTGGATTCTTTTCCTAAATCTGTGGAAAAATCCTACTATCTATGGTAAAATAAGTCTAGCACTAAACTACTAAAATCATAGTAAAGGAGGAAAAATAGTTGAAAGAAAAACAATTTTGGAATCGTATTTTAGAATTTGCTCAAGAAAGATTGACTCGATCTATGTATGATTTCTATGCTACACCTGCTGAACTCATCAAAGTAGAAGAAAACACAGCTACTATATTTCTACCGAGATCAGAGATGGAAATGGTGTGGGAAAAGCAATTAAAAGATATTATTGTTGCTGCTGGTTTTGAAATTTATGATTCTGAAATCAAACCTCACTATATTTTCACTAAACCTCAGAGTACAGAATCTCCTCAAGTAAATGATACGAATAGTGTCTCTACTTACGATTATACGCCTGCACTACCAACGATTCCCTATTCTGAAACAGGGTTAAAAGAAAAATATACCTTTGATAACTTTATTCAAGGTGATGGGAATGTTTGGGCGGTATCTGCTGCACTAGCGGTATCTGAAGATTTAGCTCTGACATATAATCCTCTTTTCATCTATGGAGGACCTGGTCTTGGAAAGACTCACTTACTCAATGCGATTGGAAATGAGATTTTGAAAAATATTCCTGATGCGCGTGTCAAGTACATTCCTGCCGAAAGCTTTATCAATGACTTTCTTGAACACTTGCGACTTGGGGAAATGGAAAAGTTCAAAAAGACTTATCGTAGTCTTGATCTCTTGTTAATCGATGATATCCAATCTCTCAGTGGCAAAAAAGTTGCGACCCAGGAAGAATTTTTCAATACCTTCAATGCTCTTCATGATAAGCAGAAACAGATTGTCCTAACCAGTGATCGAAGTCCTAAACACCTAGAAGGCCTTGAGGAAAGACTTGTTACACGCTTTAGCTGGGGATTGACGCAAAATATCACCCCTCCTGACTTTGAGACACGTATCGCCATTCTTCAAAGTAAAACAGAGCACTTGGATTACCATTTCCAAAGTGATACTCTGGAATACTTGGCTGGCCAATTTGATTCAAATGTTCGAGAATTGGAAGGAGCAATCAACGATATCACTTTAATTGCCAGAGTGAAGAAGATTAAGGATATTACTATTGATATTGCTGCGGAAGCTATTAGAGCACGTAAGCAAGACGCCCGCCAGATACTTGTTATTCCAATTGAGAAAATCCAAACTGAAGTTGGTAATTTTTATGGAGTGAGTGTCAAAGAAATGAAGGGGACGAGACGAGTTCAGAACATCGTTTTGGCACGTCAGGTTGCTATGTATCTAGCTAGAGAACTGACAGATAACAGTCTTCCAAAAATCGGAAAAGAATTTGGCGGAAAGGATCACACCACCGTTATTCATGCCCATGCTAAAATAAAATCATTGATTGACGAAGACGATAATTTACGTTTAGAAATAGAAGCAATCAAAAAGAAAATTAAGTAGCTTGTGGATAAGTTTTCCTTTCTTATCTTTTTTATCCACATTTTTTAAACAAGCTTAGAAGCTTAAGTTTACTAAATAGCACCCAGTTTTCCACAGAATTCACACACTCTATTATTACTATTAACTTTTTAATACTAAAAATAAATAAAGGAGAATCCATGATTCATTTTTCAATTAATAAAAATTTATTTCTACAAGCCTTAAATACCACAAAACGAGCAATTAGCTCTAAAAATGCTATTCCAATTTTATCAACAATCAAAATTGATGTTACCAATGAAGGAATTACTTTAATTGGATCAAATGGGCAAATCTCCATTGAAAATTTCATTTCTCAAAAGAATGAAGATGCTGGTCTTTTAATTACTTCCTTAGGTTCGATTCTTCTTGAAGCCTCTTTCTTTATCAATGTTGTATCCAGTCTTCCAGATGTAACCCTTGATTTCAAAGAGATTGAACAAAAACAAATTGTCTTAACAAGTGGCAAATCAGAAATCACTCTAAAAGGAAAAGATAGCGAACAATACCCACGCATCCAAGAAATTTCAGCAAGCACACCTTTGGTTCTTGAAACCAAACTACTCAAGAAAATTATCAATGAAACAGCTTTTGCTGCAAGTACGCAAGAAAGTCGTCCAATTTTGACTGGTGTCCATTTTGTTTTGAGCCAACACAAGGAACTAAAAACAGTTGCGACAGACTCTCATCGCCTTAGCCAGAAAAAATTGACTCTTGAAAAAAATGGTGATGATTTCGATGTAGTAATTCCTAGTCGTTCTCTACGCGAATTTTCAGCGGTATTTACGGATGATATTGAAACTGTGGAGATTTTCTTTGCAAATAATCAAATCCTCTTTAGAAGCGAAAATATTAGCTTCTATACTCGTCTCCTAGAAGGAAACTATCCTGATACAGATCGTTTGATTCCAACTGACTTTAACACGACAATTACTTTTGATGTGGTTAATTTGCGTCAATCTATGGAGCGTGCTCGTCTCTTATCAAGTGCGACTCAAAATGGTACTGTGAAGCTTGAAATTAAAGGTGGGGTTGTTAGCGCCCATGTTCATTCTCCTGAAGTTGGTAAAGTAAACGAAGAAATCGATACGGAGCAGGTGACTGGTGATGATTTAACTATTAGTTTCAACCCGACTTACTTGATTGATTCTCTCAAGGCTTTAAATAGCGAAAAGGTAACTATTAGCTTTATCTCAGCTGTTCGTCCATTTACTCTTGTTCCAGCAGATACTGATGAAGACTTCATGCAGCTCATTACACCAGTTCGTACAAATTAAGTGAAAGAGGTTGAGCCTAGCTCGCCTCTTTTATGATATAATCGAAAAAGAAAAGGAGAGTAGTATGTATCAAGTTGGAAATTTTGTTGAAATGAAAAAACCACATGCTTGCACCATCAAGTCAACAGGTAAAAAGGCCAATCGTTGGGAAATTACACGCATAGGGGCAGATATCAAAATCAAATGTAGCAATTGTGACCACCTTGTTATGATGAGTCGCTATGATTTTGAACGAAAAATGAATAAGATTATTGACTAAGAACCCTTAGTTAGAGGGTTAGCAAGTTTTCCCTTTTTGTGTTATAATGTTAGGGATTGAAATGAGAACGGAGAATGAGAAACTATGGCTTTAACAGCAGGTATCGTTGGTTTGCCAAACGTTGGGAAATCAACCCTTTTTAATGCAATTACAAAAGCAGGAGCAGAGGCGGCAAACTACCCATTTGCGACTATTGATCCAAACGTTGGGATGGTGGAAGTTCCAGATGAACGCCTACAAAAACTAACGGAAATGATTACTCCTAAAAAGACAGTTCCAACAACCTTTGAGTTTACAGATATTGCAGGGATTGTAAAAGGAGCTTCAAAAGGAGAAGGTCTAGGGAATAAATTCTTGGCCAATATCCGTGAAGTAGATGCGATTGTTCACGTTGTACGTGCTTTTGATGATGAAAATGTTATGCGCGAGCAAGGACGTGAAGACGCCTTTGTGGATCCACTTGCAGATATTGATACCATTAACCTAGAGTTGATTCTTGCTGACTTAGAATCAGTTAATAAACGCTATGCGCGTGTAGAAAAGATGGCACGTACGCAAAAAGATAAGGAATCTGTGGCAGAGTTTAACGTCCTTCAAAAAATTAAACCAGTCCTTGAAGATGGAAAATCAGCACGTACCATTGAATTCACAGATGAAGAGCAAAAAGTAGTCAAAGGTCTCTTCCTTTTAACCACTAAACCAGTTCTTTATGTTGCTAATGTGGATGAAGATGTCGTTTCAGATCCAGATTCTATCGAATATGTGAAACAAATTCGCGAATTTGCAGCGACAGAAAATGCAGAGGTAGTTGTTATTTCCGCGCGTGCTGAAGAAGAAATTTCTGAGTTAGATGATGAAGATAAGCAAGAGTTTCTTGAAGCACTTGGCTTGACAGAATCAGGTGTTGATAAGTTGACTCGTGCAGCTTACCACTTGCTTGGACTTGGAACTTATTTCACAGCTGGTGAAAAAGAAGTTCGCGCTTGGACCTTTAAGCGTGGTATGAAAGCTCCTCAAGCAGCTGGTATTATCCATTCAGATTTTGAAAAAGGCTTTATTCGTGCAGTAACCATGTCATATGAGGATCTAGTGAAATACGGATCTGAAAAGGCTGTAAAAGAAGCTGGGCGCTTGCGTGAAGAAGGAAAAGAATATATCGTTCAAGATGGCGATATCATGGAATTCCGCTTTAACGTTTAATAACATTTAATAAATAGTGTCAATTAGGTTGGAAAAAAATTCCAACCCTTTTGGCTTTTGAAAGGAAAAATAAATGACAAAATTACTTGTTGGATTAGGAAATCCAGGGGATAAATATTTTGAAACCAAGCACAATGTTGGATTTATGTTGATTGACCAATTGGCCAAAAAACAAAATGTCACCTTTACACATGACAAGATATTTCAAGCTGACCTAGCATCTTTTTTCATCAATGGAGAAAAAATTTATCTCGTCAAACCAACAACATTTATGAATGAAAGTGGAAAAGCGGTTCATGCTTTATTGACTTACTATGGTTTGGATATTGAAGATTTACTCGTTATTTACGACGACCTTGACATGGAAGTCGGGAAAATTCGTTTAAGAGCAAAGGGATCAGCAGGTGGTCATAATGGTATCAAGTCTATTATTCAACATATAGGGACTCAGGTATTTAACCGTGTTAAAATAGGTATTGGAAGACCTAAAAAAGGCATGTCAGTGGTTCATCATGTTTTAAGTAAGTTTGATCAGGATGACTATGTAGGTGTTTTACAGTCTATTGACAAGGTTGACGATGCTGTAAACTACTATTTACAAGAGAAAAATTTTGAGAAAACAATGCAGAGGTATAATGGCTAAATGGTGACTTTATTAGATTTATTCTCAGAAAATAATCAGATTAAAAAATGGCATCAAAATCTGATAGATAAGAAAAGACAACTAATACTTGGTTTATCAACGTCTACCAAGGCTCTTGCAATTGCAAGCAGCCTAGAAAAAGAAAATAAGATTGTGTTACTGACTTCAACTTATGGAGAAGCAGAACGAATTATCAGTGATCTTCTTTCTATCTTAGGAGAGGAATTTGTCTATCCATTTTTGGTAGATGACTCTCCTATGGTAGAGTTTTTGATGTCTTCACAAGAAAAAATCATTTCGCGAGTTGAAGCCTTGCGTTTTTTAACTGATTCATCTAAGAAAGGGATTTTAGTTTGTAATATCGCAGCGAGTCGGTTAATTTTACCCTCTCCGACTAGATTTAAAGAAAGTACTATAAAAATTGCAGTTGGCGAAGAATATGACCAACACGAGCTACTTCACCGGTTAAAGGAAATTGGATATCGAAAAGTTACTCAAGTACAGACACAAGGTGAGTTTAGTATTCGAGGAGACATTTTAGATATTTTTGAGATGTCTCAGTTAGAACCTTTCCGAATCGAGTTTTTTGGCGATGAAGTAGATGGTATTCGTACTTTTGAAGTCGAAACACAATTATCGAAAGAAAATCAAACAGAACTCACTATCTTTCCAGCTAGCGACATACTCTTGAGAGAAAAAGATTATCAACGAGGACAGTCAGCTTTAGAAAAGCAAATTTCAAAGACTCTATCACCAATTTTAAAATCATATTTGGAAGAGATTTTGTCAAGTTTTCATCAAAAACAAGTACATTCAGATAGTCGAAAGTTTTTATCTTTATGTTACGATAAAACATGGACTATATTTGATTATATTGAAAAAAATACACCAGTATTCTTTGATGATTATCAAAAATTGATGAATCAGTATGAAGCATTTGAAAGAGAATTAGCGCAATACTTTACAGAAGATTTACAGAATGGTAAATCATTTTCTGATATGCAGTATTTTGCAGACACAGAGCAAAACTATAAAAAACAAAGTCCAGTTACTTTTTTCTCCAATCTCCAAAAAGGATTAGGAAATCTCAAGTTTGATTACATTTATCAATTTAATCAATATCCTATGCAGGAATTTTTCAATCAATTTTCTTTTCTTAAAGAAGAAATTGAACGATATAAAAAAATGAACTACACCATTATTCTGCAGTCTAGCAATTCAATGGGAAGTAAAACATTGGAGGATGTTTTAGAGGAATACCAGATTAAATTGGATTCCAGAGGTAAGTCAAGCATCTGTAAGGAATCTGTAAACTTGGTTGAGGGTAATCTAAGACATGGTTTTCATTTTGTAGATGAAAAAATTCTCTTGATTACTGAACATGAGATTTTTCAAAAGAAATTAAAACGTCGTTTTAGAAGACAACATGCTTCAAATGCAGAACGATTAAAAGATTATAATGAACTTGAAAAAGGGGACTACGTTGTTCACCATATCCATGGAATTGGTCAATATCTAGGAATCGAAACAATTGAAATCCAAGGAATTCACCGTGATTATGTCAGTGTACAGTATCAAAATGGTGACCAAATCTCTATCCCAGTAGAGCAGATTCAGTTACTGTCTAAATATGTTTCAAGTGATGGGAAACCTCCAAAACTTAATAAATTAAATGATGGTCATTTTAAAAAAGCCAAGCAAAAAGTTAAGAGCCAGGTGGAGGATATAGCTGACGATTTAATCAAACTTTATTCTGAGCGTAGTCAGTTGAAGGGTTTTGCTTTCTCAGCTGATGATGATGATCAACATACTTTTGATGATGCCTTCCCTTATGTTGAAACGGATGATCAACTTCGTAGTATTGAGGAAATTAAGAGAGATATGCAGGATTCTCACCCCATGGATCGACTTTTAGTTGGAGATGTTGGTTTTGGGAAGACTGAAGTTGCAATGCGTGCAGCCTTTAAGGCAGTCAATGATCATAAACAGGTGGTCGTTCTAGTTCCAACGACGGTTTTAGCTCAACAGCACTATACGAATTTTAAGGAACGATTTCAAAATTTTGCTGTTAATATTGATGTGTTGAGTCGCTTTAGAAGTAAAAAAGAGCAGGCAGAGACACTTGAAAAATTAAAAAATGGTCAAATTGATATTTTGATTGGAACGCATCGTGTTTTGTCAAAAGATGTTGTGTTTGCTGATTTGGGCTTGATGATTATTGATGAGGAACAGCGATTTGGTGTTAAGCATAAGGAAACTTTGAAAGAACTAAAAAAACAAGTAGATGTCCTAACCTTGACAGCAACGCCAATTCCTCGTACTCTCCATATGTCTATGTTGGGAATCCGAGATTTGTCTGTTATTGAAACACCTCCGACCAATCGTTATCCAGTGCAAACCTATGTTTTGGAAAAGAATGATAGTGTAATTCGTGATGCTGTCTTGCGTGAAATGGAGCGTGGAGGTCAAGTTTACTATCTTTACAACAAAGTTGACACTATTGATCGGAAGGTTTCAGAATTACAGGAGTTGATTCCAGAAGCTTCGATTGGGTTTGTTCATGGACAAATGAGTGAAATTCAGTTAGAAAATACTCTACTGGACTTTATTGAAGGACAATATGATATTTTGGTGACAACTACTATTATTGAGACAGGGGTAGATATTCCAAATGCCAATACCTTATTTATTGAAAATGCAGACCATATGGGTTTGTCAACCTTATATCAGTTAAGAGGAAGAGTCGGTCGTAGTAATCGCATTGCTTATGCCTATCTTATGTATCGTCCAGAAAAATCAATCAGTGAAGTCTCTGAAAAGAGATTAGAAGCGATTAAGGGATTTACGGAATTAGGCTCAGGATTTAAGATTGCGATGCGAGATCTTTCGATTCGTGGAGCAGGAAATCTCCTAGGAAAATCCCAATCAGGTTTCATTGATTCTGTTGGTTTTGAATTGTATTCACAGTTATTAGAGGAAGCTATTGCTAAACGGAACGGTAATGGGAATAAAAGAATCAAAGGAAATGCTGAGTTGATTTTACAAATTGATGCTTATCTTCCTGATACTTATATTTCTGACCAACGACATAAGATTGAAATTTACAAGAAAATTCGTCAAATTGACAATCGTGTCAACTATGAAGAACTACAAGAAGAGTTGATGGACCGCTTTGGAGAATACCCAGACGTAGTGGCCTATCTTTTAGAGATTGGTTTGGTCAAGTCATATTTTGACAAGGTATTTGTAGAACGTGTGGAAAGAAAAGAAAATAAGATTACAGTTCAATTTGAAAAAGTCACTCAACGACTATTCTTGGCTCAAGATTATTTTAAAGCCTTATCCGCAACGAACTTAAAAGCAGCCATAGCTGAGAATAAGGGATTAATGGAAGTTGTATTTGATGTCCGAAACAAGAAGGATTATGAAATTTTAGAAGGTTTGCTGATTTTTGGAGAAAGTTTATTAGAGATAAAAGAATCAAAGGAAGCAAATCCCATTTAACATTTTTCTTCTATAAAAAGGATAAAAATGGTACAATAATAATTTGAGGTAATAAAAATGAGATTAGACAAGTATTTAAAAGTATCACGAATTATTAAGCGTCGCACAGTCGCAAAAGAAGTAGCAGATAAAGGTAGAATCAAGGTGAATGGAATCTTGGCCAAAAGTTCAACGGATTTGAAAGTTGATGACCAAGTTGAAATTCGCTTTGGAAATAAGTTGTTGCTTGTTAAAGTACTAGAGATGAAAGATAGTACAAAAAAAGAAGATGCAGCAGGCATGTATGAAATTCTCAGTGAAACACGGGTAGAAGAAAATGTCTAAAAATATTGTACAGATGAATAATTCTTTTATTCAAAATGAACACCAACGTCGTCGTTACTTGATGAAGGAGAGACAAAAGAGGAATCGCTTTATGGGTTGGGTTCTGATTTTGATGATTTTATTGTTTATTTTACCGACCTATAATCTGGCCCAAAGCTATAATCAGTTACTGCAACGTCGTCAGCAATTGACAGAGTTGAAAGAGCAGTATCAAACTCTCAGTGATGAAAAGGACAAGGAATCTGCTTTTGCTGCAAAGTTGAAAGATGAAGACTATGTAGCAAAATATGCACGCGCCAAGTACTATTACTCAAAGAAACGAGAAGCAATTTACACAATTCCTGATTTGCTTCCGAGGTAATGTCATGGAAAATTTATTGGAAGTTGTTGAACAATTTTTAAGTTTATCAGATGAAAAATTAGAGGAATTGGCAGCTAAAAACCATTTATTACGATTACAAGAAGAAAGGGAAGAGAAGAATGCGTAAGTTCTTAGTAGTTTTATTGCTACCTGCTTTTATCATAACCTCAAGAGTAGTTAGCACAGAAAAACAGCTTCCTTACTCTTCGCAAGAAATTTATTATCTAACCGAGTCTGATTATGGATTCTACTATAAAGAAACTCTGGAATCCCCAATGGTATATGGAGAAACAGCTGTCTATGCTAATGAGGATCTTGTCAAGGAGTCTGGTAAATTGACTCCTGAAACCACCTTTAAAATCGTAGAATGGCGTTTGAATAGACAAGGTGTTCCTGTTTTTAAATTAGATAATCACCAGTTTATCCTTGCAGATAAGCGCTTGGTCTATGATCAAAGTCAAGTTCAAACTCAAAATAGGCAAGTATGGTTGGAGCCAGGGTTTGTTATCTACAACAGCCCCTATGATGCGAAAGAAATTTCTTCCTCTTTCTCTCCCTATCAACGCGTAACAGTGGATAGAACCCTTTTTGCTGAGGGACAAGAATTTCTTCATATTGATCAAGTTGGGTGGGTATCAAAAGAGTTCACCTCAGAAGAAGACAATCGCATCCAGAAGGTTCAAGAAGTTTTATCAAGCAACTATCAGAACGAAAATTATTCTATTTATGTTAAACAACTGACTACGGGTAAAGAGGCTGGGGTGAATGAAGACAGTAAACTCTATGCAGCTAGCATCTTGAAACTAGCCTATCTTTATTATGCTCAAGATAAGATAAATCAAGGGGAATATACGCTAGACAGTAGCTTCAAGTATATCCCAGAAGTAAATAGTTTCCCTGGGTCCTATAAACCAGAAGGTAGTGGTAGCTTACCTAAAAAAGAAGATAACAAAGAATACAGTCTTCAACAGTTGATTACCAAGGTAACAAAAGAGTCTGACAATGTTGCTCATAATATTTTAGGTTATTATGTGACCAATCAATCTGACGGGGCTTTCAAAGAAAAAATGTCCACCATTATGGGTGAAGATTGGGATGTGAATGACAAATTGACTTCTTCAAAAATGGCTGGAAAACTTATGGAAGCTATTTATAATCAGAATGGTTTTGTCCTAGAGTCTCTAGGTAAGACAGATTTTGACAACCAACGAATCGCAAAAGGTGTTTCGGTTAAGGTAGCTCATAAAATTGGAGATGCCGACGAGTTTAAACATGACACTGCCATTGTCTATACTGATTCTCCTTTCGTTCTTTCCATTTTCACTAAAAATTCTGATTATGACACCATTGCTAAGATAGCCAAGGATGTCTATGAGGTTCTAAAATGAGGGATCAGGATTTTTTAAATCATTTTCTCCAAAAAGAGTATTTCAAAAAACATTCTAAAGTCTTATTGGCTCTGTCTGGCGGACTGGATTCAATGTTTTTATTCCAGCTATTGTCTACTTATCAAAATGAGTTAGAAATTGAGTTGATTTTAGCACATGTCAATCACAAGCAGAGAAGGGAATCTGACTGGGAGGAAAATGAACTAAGGAAGTTAGCTGATGCAGCTGAACTTCCTATTTATATCACAAGCTTCTTAGGAGACTTTTCAGAAGCGCGTGCTCGAGAGTTTCGTTATGATTTTTTTAGGAAAATCATGAAAGAGATTGGAGCGACTGCCTTGGTTACTGCCCACCATGCAGATGATCAAGTTGAAACGATTTTGATGCGCTTGATTCGAGGAAGTCGGCTCCGTTATTTAACAGGAATAAAAGAAAGTCAAGTAGTTGATGGAATTGAAATCATTCGTCCCTTGTTGCATTTTCATAAAAAGGATTTTCCACCAATTGTTCATTTTGAAGATCAAACAAATCAGGAAAGTACCTATTTTCGCAATCGCATTCGGAATAGGTATTTACCAGAGCTTGAAAAAGAAAATCCTCGTCTTAAATCCGCCCTTTTAGATTTAGGAAGGGAAATTTCAGATTACCAAGCAACAATAACGGAACTTTCGAAACAAATTGATGTGGAAGATTTGAATGAGCTATTTTCATACTCTCAACAAACTCAAGGAATCTTGCTCCAAAACTATCTTAATCAATTTCCAGACTTAAATCTGACAAAGGCTCAGTTTGCTGAAGTTCGACAGATTTTAGCAACGAAAAGTCAGTATCGTCATTCTCTTAAAAATGGCTACGAATTGATAAAAGAGTATCAACGGTTTCAAATTTGTAAAATCAGTCCTCAGGCCGATGAAAAGGAAGATGAACTTGTGTTACACTATCAAAATCAAGTTCGATATAAGGGCTATTTATTTTCCTTTGGCATTCCTATTGAAGGGGATTTTGTTCAAAAAGTAACGGTTTCACGGGAAACATCTGTATATATTAGATGTCGAAAACCTGGCGATATTATTAGGCTGAATGGTTATCGAAAGAAACTGAGACGCTTATTTATAGATTTAAAAATCCCTATTGAAAAACGAAAAACAACCCCTATTATTGAGCAATTTGGAGAAATTGTCTCAATTTCAGGAATTGCGACCAGTGATTTGAGTAAAAACACGAAAAATGATATAATGAACACTGTAATTTATATAGAAAAAATAGATAGGTAAAAAGATGTTAGAACACGATATTAAAAAAATCCTCGTTTCACATGATGAAATTACAGAAGCGGCTAAAAAGCTAGGTGAACAATTAACCAAAGACTATGAGGGGAAAAATCCAATTCTTATTGGAATTTTGAAAGGATCGATTCCTTTTATGGCTGAATTGGTTAAACATATTGATACGCATATTGAGATGGATTTCATGATGGTATCTAGTTACCATGGTGGAACAGCAAGTAGTGGTGTCATCAATATCAAGCAAGACGTGACTCAAGATATCAAAGGAAGACATGTTTTATTTGTAGAGGATATCATCGATACAGGTCAAACCTTGAAGAATTTGCGAGATATGTTTATTGCAAGAGAAGCAGCTTCTGTTAAAATCGCGACTTTGTTGGACAAACCAGAGGGACGCGTTGTTGAAATTGAAGCGGATTACACTTGCTTTACTATTCCAAATGAGTTTGTAGTAGGTTATGGTTTGGACTATAAAGAAAATTATCGTAACCTTCCTTATGTCGGAGTTTTGAAAGAAGAAGTTTATTCAAATTAGAAAGATCTATCTTTAATGAAAAAACAAAATAATGGTTTAGTTAGAAATCCATTTCTATACTTGTTAATTATCTTCTTCCTAGTGACAGGATTCCAGTATTTTTACTCTGGAAATACTGCTGGGCGAAGCGAAAAAATTAACTATACAGAATTGGTAAAAGAAATTACAGCAGACAATGTAAAAGAATTAACCTATCAGCCAAATGGCAGCATCATTGAAGTGTCTGGTGTTTATAAAAATCCTAAGACTAGTAAAGAAGAAACAGGAATTCAATTTTTCACTCCTACAGCTACAACAGTAGAAAGATTCTCAAGTACTATTCTTCCGTCTGATTCAACAGTTTCAGAATTGCAAAAACTTGCTTCTGAACATCAGGCAGAAGTAACAGTCAAACATGAGAGTTCAAGCGGTATGTGGATCAATATCCTTGTCTCTGTTGTGCCATTTGCTATTCTTTTCTTCTTCCTATTCTCTATGATGGGAAATATGGGAGGGAATAGTGGCCGAAATCCAATGAGTTTTGGACGTAGCAAGGCCAAAGCTGCAAACAAAGAAGATATCAAGGTACGATTCTCAGATGTTGCTGGTGCCGAGGAAGAAAAACAAGAATTAGTAGAAGTTGTTGAATTCCTAAAAGATCCAAAACGATTTACCAAACTTGGTGCGCGTATTCCTGCAGGTGTTCTTTTAGAGGGACCTCCGGGAACAGGTAAGACCTTACTTGCTAAGGCGGTTGCTGGAGAAGCAGGAGTTCCATTCTTTAGCATCTCAGGATCGGACTTTGTAGAAATGTTTGTCGGAGTTGGGGCTAGCCGAGTTCGTTCACTTTTTGAGGATGCAAAAAAAGCAGCGCCAGCCATCATCTTTATTGATGAAATTGATGCCGTTGGTCGCCAACGTGGTGTCGGTCTTGGTGGAGGTAATGATGAACGTGAACAAACCTTGAACCAACTCTTGATTGAAATGGATGGTTTTGAGGGTAATGAAGGGATTATCGTTATCGCTGCGACAAACCGTTCAGATGTTCTCGATCCAGCTCTTCTCCGCCCGGGACGTTTTGATAGAAAAGTCTTGGTTGGTCGCCCTGATGTTAAAGGTCGTGAAGCAATCTTGAAAGTTCACGCTAAAAATAAACCTCTGGCAGACGATGTTGATTTGAAACTAGTTGCCCAACAAACTCCAGGTTTTGTGGGAGCTGACTTAGAAAATGTTCTAAACGAAGCAGCCTTAGTTGCTGCTCGTCGCAACAAATCAATTATTGATGCTTCAGATATTGATGAGGCAGAGGACAGAGTGATTGCTGGACCATCTAAGAAAGATAAAACAGTATCACAAAGAGAACGTGAATTGGTTGCTTATCACGAGGCTGGACATACCATTGTTGGTTTAGTCTTGTCGAATGCTCGTGTTGTTCATAAAGTGACCATCGTACCACGTGGACGTGCAGGCGGATATATGATTGCACTTCCTAAAGAAGACCAAATGCTTCTTTCTAAAGAAGATATGAAAGAGCAATTAGCAGGTTTGATGGGTGGTCGTGTTGCTGAAGAGATTATCTTTAATGTCCAAACAACAGGAGCTTCAAATGACTTTGAACAAGCTACTCAGATGGCGCGTGCAATGGTCACTGAATATGGTATGAGTGAAAAACTTGGCCCAGTTCAATATGAGGGCAATCATGCTATGTTTGGTGCACAAAGTCCTCAAAAATCAATTTCAGAACAAACAGCTTATGAGATTGATGAGGAAGTACGTTCATTATTAAATGAAGCAAGGAATAAAGCAGCTGAGATTATTCAGTCAAATCGTGAAACTCATAAACTGATTGCGGAAGCATTGTTGAAATACGAAACATTGGATAGTACACAGATTAAATCTCTTTACGAAACAGGAAAAATGCCTGAGACTGTAGAAGAGGAAACTCACGCCCTATCTTATGATGAAGTGAAATCAAAAATGAGTGAAGAAAAATAAGTTTAGAGAGGTTCGACCTCTCTTTTTATGTTCTAATGTGAAGGCTACCGAGCAGATACCCTGATAGTTGACCCTCCTCGTACAGGCTTAGATGATAAGCTACTGGATACCATTCTGACCTATGTTCCAGAAAAAATGGTCTATGTTTCTTGCAATGTTTCGACCTTGGCTCGAGATTTAGTTAAACTAGTAAAAGTCTATGATCTCCAGTATATCCAGTCGGTCGATATGTTTC